>JANYKH010000266.1 GCA_025358235.1 Chloroflexota bacterium | reverse complement strand
GTCAGGGACGTCGCCGCGGCACTGTATGAAAGATCGCTGAAAAGTGTGCCCGAGGATACGAAGCAGGCGCTGCGTTGCGCCCTCGCGGTGGAAACGAATGAGACCGCCCGCAACACCCTGGCACAGATGATCAAGAGCGCCAAAGACACTGAACGGGCGGGGTTTGTAATGTGCGGCGACAGCGGCATCCCTGTGTTTATGATCAAAATCGGGTCGAAAGCGGTTATTGAAGCGGACATCAAAACGGCGGTCAAAGACGGCTTTGATGCCTTCATCGAATCTAAAAACCCGGTGATCCTGCCCCACGTCACTGACCCACTTACTCTGGAACCGAAATATACAGGTAAAGAAGTGCCGCTTGTCAGCTACGACTTCGTTTATGGCGCGGACTATCTGGAGTTGTTGTGCTCCCCTAAAGGGCTGGGAACTGGGCGATGGGCTGATTTACAGGTCTTCAGTTTTCCTTCCATAGAGGATATTCAGAAATACATCTTCGAGACGGCGGCAGCCACCGCCGCACAGATGTGCCCGCCTGTGGTCATAGGTGTAGGTATAGGCGGGACGATAGACTACGCATCCAAGATGGCAAAAGACGCTATGGTCCGGCGCATCGGGACGGTGAACCCTGACCCCGCGCTGCGGGAGATGGAGACGGCAATATTCAAAGCGGTCAACCGTACGGGCATCGGGCCGATGGGGACGGGCGGGGACACAACGACGCTGGCAGTTCACATCAAGACAGCGGCAGGGCACGGCTTTGTGCCGGTGGCCATCGCGTTTAACTGCTGGCCGAACCGCAGACTGAGTGCGAAAATTCACAACGACGGGGCGGTGGAATACTTTTAGGGGGCGGCACAGATGGCGATATATAACTTAAAGGTTCCAATTACGGAAGAACAGGTACGCAACCTGAAAGTCGGCGACCTGGTGACGATATCCGGCGAGATCGTCAGCACGGTGGGGCTGCCCACCCATCAGCGTCTCATTAAGTGCATCGAAGAGGGCAAGGCGCCACCCGTAGAAATCGATAACGTGTTTCTGCATCTCGGCGGGTCAATGAGGGAAATAAACGGCAAACAGGAAATAGTATTTATGAACCCCACCACTAGCACACGCTTCAACCCGCAGATGCCGCAAATAATCCGGCATTTCAACCTGCGGGTAACCGGCGGCAAGGCCGGTCTGGACAGCAAAAGCGTCGAGGCGAT
This sequence comes from Chloroflexota bacterium, assembly GCA_025358235.1. Classification (GTDB taxonomy): domain Bacteria; phylum Chloroflexota; class Dehalococcoidia; order Dehalococcoidales; family RBG-16-60-22; genus JACPQH01. The sequence continues at coordinate 7,516 of JANYKH010000266.1, read as the reverse complement.
GAAAGAAGTCGGCTGCGTATTTCTGTCTTTTCTGGGGGCGGGGGCGTACGGATTAACGCGCGCGGTGAGGGAAGTGAAAGCGGTGGGGTGGGGCGAATTGATATTCCACTACCGTCTTCTGCGCTTCTCGGTAGACAAGCTTGGTCCGGCGGTGGTCTCCATTGACGCCCACGGACACAGCATATATTCCGAGGTAGAAGCCGGCATCAAGAAACAGACGCCGGCTATCCTGGCGGAGTTAGCTAAATCCGCAGTCGATATTGCCGCGCTTACCGGGACCAAACAACACTAAGTTCCGCCTGACTCGTCGCCGCGTTTGAACACCATTAAACGGCTGTGTTAAATTAGTGCATGGTAACTCCTGAAGAACATGTCTGGCAACTATTGCGTAACCTCGATCCGGATGACGTCTGCCGCCGGACCGGCGCGGAACGGCTAGTGGAAAAGCAGGGCTTTAAGTTGACCGCTTTTGGCCAGGAAATACTGGTCAATACCGAGGATTTCACCCTGAAAAGCGTCACCGCGATGGGTAACTACATCATAGACGAGTTGAAATGGTACTCCCGGCTGTCCATCCTCTATTACCTCGTCAACGCGCAAAACCGTCCGCTCACCGGCATACTCAAAAAACCGCATGAACTGCCGGGCGGGGACATCTATCTCAGGGGCGCCCATGTCATGCCGCTGGACGAAGTGGCCGCGCGCTACGGGAATGATCCTGAGTCTTTTCTGGCACGGGGAATGGAGATAGGTGGCAAGCCCGCCAGGTACGGCGATGCCGCTTTAGACCTGAAGCCCTTCAATCACATTGGGATGACCATCATTCTATGGCGGGGCGACGACGAGTTTCCGGCACGGGCTGATCTGCTGATGGACTCAAGCTGCGGCACCCAGCTCCCCCCGGACATTGTATGGTCGACGGCGATGACCGCAGTGCTATTATTTATTCCAGGTTCCCAACCGCAGCACGGCTAATTTCAATTCGGAGGAAAAAGATGAACCGGACCGGCGGGGTGCTGACAATTATCTCAGGAATACTCGGCATACTCAGTTTATTCTGGGTTTTTCTGATGTTCAGTCTGGATGGCGGGTACTCGTACGGAATTGACGGCCTGGGTTATATGGGCGACGTAATTGTGGTAACGATAATCTGGAGCACGATAAACGCGCTCTTAGGGATTTTTGCGATCATCGGCGGAATTTTGGCGGTAATGAAAAAGCACTGGGGCTGGGCATTAGCAGGCGCAATAGCCGGCGCGGCCGCCGCCTTTCCGACGGGCATAGCCGGGGTTATTCTGATAAGCATGTCCAGGCCGCTGTTTGTGCTGCCGGTTTTAGCCGAACTGGCACAGGATACAGGAACGGAAAACGCCATGCCCACGGCTCTTTAACGGGGTATGCAAAATGCGCTGTTCGGCCGGACCATCCTGGACCTCACGGATGAGAAGGGCGGGTTTTGCACTCAGTTACTGGCCGGAATGGGCGCGAAAGTTATCAAGATAGATCCACTGGGCGAACAACCTCCTGCCGACCCAACCGCTATTTACAATCTCACCGGTAAGTCACGCATCACACTCGATATTACGCGGCCGGAAGGTGCGGAACTGTTCGAACGACTGGCGTTAAAATCTGATATCCTGGTTGAGAGTTTGACGCCAGGGTATTTGGCATCGATCGGACTGGGTTACGAAACTCTTTCGGCAATAAATCCCGGGCTGATCATGGCCTCGATAACGGACTTCGGGCAGACAGGGCCTTACCGGGATTATAAGTCATCAAATCTGGTTTCTTCATCTCTAAGCGGGCAGGTCTTTGTAAACGGGGAACCGGGACAACCGCCGCTGGAAATGGCGGGCAACCAGGCGTATAAAACAGCCGGGTTATTCGCGGTGGTATCCATCATGCTGGCTGTATTACACCAGCGTCAAACCAGTAAAGGGCAACACATCGATATTGCCGCCATGGAATGCGCGGCTGGTACTCTCGACCAGGTGATGGTGCGATACTTCAATCAAGCGGTGATATCTCAACGTCAGGGCGGTTCAAGCTGGAACCATGCTTTTGAGGTACTGAAATGCCGGGACGGCTACATTCTTATTACGCTCTTCCAGAATTGGGAAACTCTGGTTGAACTGCTGGTGGCGGAGAACATGGCGGGGGACCTGGGGGAGGGGAAGTGGGGGGACGCCGCGGTAAGACTGGCCAACGCGGAACATATTAAAACTGTGGTAGAACGGTGGACAATGACCCACCATGTTAGCGAGTTAGTAGAAATGGGGCAATTGATACGGCTCGCATGGGCGCCGGTGAATTCCCCGGCAGAGGTACTGGAAAATCAGCAACTCGCATCCAGGGGGTTTTTCAGGGACTTAGCCATCGGCGACAAGGTTTACCGGGTCCCGGGTTCCCCGTTAACAGGGGATTACACGGCACCTCTGGAAATCCATAATCGAGCCGAAGACAATTTCAAATTCTACGGAGAAATGGGTTTAAACGAGGCTGAGATCGATAACCTGAGTAAAAAGGGTATAATATAATCCACAGATGGAACACAAATACGAAGCTGGCGAGCCGGGCTACGTACGGCTCTTCAAATCAGGTGAACTCCAGAAACGCGCTACCGAACTTGAGGCGCGCCTGTCAAACTGCGATCTCTGCCCCAACGACTGCAAAATCGACCGAACAAGCGGAGAAACCGGATTCTGCCATTCCGGGGCGCTGCCGATAGTCGCTTCTGTTTGCGCCCACCGGGGTGAAGAGCCAGTAATATCGGGGACGCGGGGATCGGGGACTATTTTCTTCGGCAACTGCAACATGCGGTGCGTCTACTGCCAGAATTTTCAGATAAGCCAGTCCCACGAAGAACAATCAAAAAATCAGGTAACCTGCCGGGCGCTGGCCGAGAAAATGATTTACCTGCAAAACGAGTTCGGGGTGCACAACATCAATTTTGTTTCGCCGTCCCATTTCGTGCCGCAAGTTATGCGAGCGCTGATAGAAGCCGTGCCTATGGGACTGCGGCTTCCACTCGTCTACAATTCCAGCGGGTATGATTCAATCGCCTGCATCGGGGCGCTGGACGGGATAATCGATATTTATCTCCCGGACCTGAGATACGCATCCGACGAAGATGGCAAAACCTACTCCGGTGTTTCCAATTACGTGGAAAGCGCGCGGGCGGCGATTAAGGAAATGTACCGCCAAACCGGCGATCTGGTAACAGATGAAAATGACATCGCGACCAGGGGCGTGATTGTGCGGCACCTGATCCTGCCGAATGAAATAGCCGGCAGCGAGGACTCACTGCATTGGCTGGCGAAAGAGGTTTCGCGGACTGTAAGCGTAAGCGTGATGTCCCAGTATTTCCCATGCCACCGGGCACAGGAATTCCCCTTGTTACAACGTAAGATACGTTTTGGGGAATATGCCGAAGTTACCCGTTTGATGGATAAACTGGGCCTGGTGAACGGCTGGATACAGGAAATGGATGCGGCGGAAAACTACTTGCCGGACTTTAACCGGCCCGCACATCCCTTCGAGCCCTAAGCGTGAACTTTGCGCTTCTTTTTGACGAAATCGAAGCGGACGCGGCGACCGTTCCGGATATCGCCTTTCTTATTAACGGAGGCGATAAATTCTTTTAGATCGCCTAATTTAGTCTTGTCTTTTTTCTCAGCCATGTTCATACCTTTATTTGAAGATTTAAGATATATTACCACACCCGCACAGTAAAATCCACGTGTACGAGGTTAGCAAGTTATTTCCGTCGATGGTCTAAAAGATTAAACTAATAATTTCACTTCCATGCTGAGCATAACAACCTGATGGGCTTTTAAAGAGATATTAGTTAAACTCTCCGTTATGTCAAGCTTCTCCAGCCACCGACCGGTGAAGTTCACTAATTCAGCGGACTTGATATTGAACCCAAATTTGAGCTTACCTTCGATCGTCTCTCCTGACTGATTGCAGATTCTGACAATCAGTCGACCGTTTTCAGCCAATTCAATGCCGCTTAACTCCAGACAGGCGGGTTCAAGTGACATAAAGCTTTTCTCCGGTGCCAGGCTGCCGGGATGACCATCCACCATCAAGGCACGTAAAGGCACGTCAAATCGTTCCGCAGCGCGGTGGACGCCTGCCTCCTGCCAATTGCCCTGATGCGGCATGACAGCGTAGTCGAACTCATAGCGGCCGTAGCACTGAGCCCCTGGGACGGGTATGGGTGGGCCTGCCATGCCGCGGCGGGTAGAAAGGGGTGGTACGAGACAGCCACCCGACGCAGCGAAGCAATGTCAAGGCCATGGTCCGGGCGGAATCATCCATGACCTCATATTCCGGAAGTCCGGAACTGATTACCGCCAGACCGAATTTACCGTCAAAGAGGTCAACAAAGCGGCGGTGGGGACGGGTGGATACCTCACTTTCAGATCCCGGTGACGCGCCGATACCCATATCTACGGCCCTCTTTAATTCGGCAGCCGAGAGATCTTCAAACCTTATAGGTCTGTTAAGCACCTGCCAGGATGCATCAGCAGAGCATTCGTCCGTCCGGATATTTGAAGAGAACATGACTCTCAGGCGGTGGTCAGAGGCGGTATTTTCAATCACGGTATGGATGCGTACTGTAGGCGAGCCGGCTTGCAGAGTTATGGTAGTTTCAACCGGAATGAGTGTAGCTTTTGCCGAGCGCTTCCGGGCTCTGGCGTTTAGGGCAAGCGGGACTTTCAAACTGTATTTTACATGAATACCGGCTTCAAGCGGACCGGCAGTCAAAGGAATTATCTCCGCTTTAGAGTCAAGTGAATTGATTACGGTATCGTTTTCCGGCGGACAGTAGTTGTAAGTATCCCCGGCATCCCCAACATCCTCGAGCCAGTTAAGGGGGCCGGCGCGACGACCGTCAACCTTTGAAGTCACATATATACTGCCGTTCCCGGCCACTTCAACGAAGAGATGTTCGTTTTCAAGCATGTTTTCAGATTTCGTAACTGTCTTAGGGGGAGAAGTTGGTTTACCGGAAATCACGCGGAAAAGTCGGTGGCCGAATGATGGCACCCGTGCTTGAAACAGGACGCCGTTACGGTCAACCTGGGCGGGGACTTCACTCTGAGAGGCATCCACCACACACCGGGAACCAAGTTCGCAGATGGTTTTAAAAGGGACTATTTCCGTTCTTTCAAAAGGGGAGGGGTTGAACAATAACAGCCCGGTTTCACCAGGCTTGACCGATGAAGTATCAACCTGCTTGGAAATGGACTCCAGGCTGTCAAAAGCAGCGCCCTCAAACAGCGAACCGGCCTGCCGGAAGCGGTCCATCATCTCAAGATGCAGTTTGTCCACGCCGGTGCCGCAAATCGAGTCATGGGCGTGATTTTGAATTAATAAACGGGTGACTTTCTGCAGTTCTTCTGAAGGTTGTTCCTTGCCTGAAATAAGTTTGGCTAGCCCGGCCCATGGGTAAGCCCATTTTTCAGCCAGGTTCTCAACCCGGTGGTTTTCCATTTTCAGATACATTCTGGTGGAAAGAACGGCCGGCAAAACGGGGTCATAATATCCGTGGCGCTGTTCACCGGTCAAGACGGGGTATTGATCAGGGTCTCCCAGCGCCTCAAAATACTTTTCAAGGGTGCTGTGAACTAACCGGAATTCGTTCTGACGCAGGTTGGCCTGAGCTATGGCCTTGCCGGTATCCCGCGTAGGCGGACGGTGATCACCGCCGTGCATAAAGAGAAGGTTGGGGCTACCCGCGAACTTTTTCAGAGAAGCGGTTTCCTTTTGAACAATACCCGGCCGCGCCACGGCGTCCTCGATAGTAACGAGAGTATGAGTTAGCCAAAATACCCACAAGGCAGACAGAAAGTAATACGCACGATCCCGCCATCCGTCAACGCGCCCGCCGGTAGTGTTTCCGGTATTGATAAAGGGCATGAACAGCCGATTGAGAGTGGATGATAATGGGTGCAAAAAACCGAAGGCACGGGCGTTAGTATAGGAGTGGTGCAAGTAGTGGCCCAGAACAGATGACCCATCCGGAGAGACCAGGCGATATTCACTGCGAATCTGGTCCGGTAATAACGGCATACCCCGCCGGAAAACAGCGTACTTTATGTCAAACAGATGAAGCAGCTGCCACATCTGAGCGGTCTGTCCGAAGGGGTCAGGTAAATAACCAACTTTCATCACGAGGCCGTACTCGCTGCCGGCGACCAAACCCAATTTGAGGTTGCGGTATAAAGATTCCGGCGATGGCAGAAACTGGTCCGGCATGACATACCACGGCCCGATTATCAACCGGCCCCGACTGATATACTGTTTTATTAGTTCGGAATTTTCCGGTCGGACATCGAGATAATCTTCAAGAAGGACCATTTGTGCATCTAAATGGAAAACATAGTCAGGTTCTTCATGTAGGATTTTCAGCAGAAGATCGATGGCTTTGACCAGTTTAGGTCGGAAACCGGACAGAGTGAGGTACCACTCCCGGTCCCAATGAGTGTGGCTTATAACATGGATGGTTAAAGGAACCGGCATAACATTCCTCCGGTCTGTATTTTAATAATACGAAACCGGAACCAGATATGCCAGTGCCATTAAATACTTGGAAAATCATGGGCATTGATTCTGTTTTTAGTATCGATAACATCTGAAACCGGATTTCCATGGTGTAATTGGGCGCTATTTTCAGTATTCTGCCTATTTCACCGGTATATAAGTAGAAAGCCTGATTGCCTAACTGTTAGAGGTGCTCTAGTCTGAGAAAGAGGTGATTTATGGCAGAAAAGAAACGTATGAAAGTCTCGTCAAGCAAGCTCAGGGAGACGGTCAGTCAGTTACTCCACCGCCCGGACACCCGTCACATCTGCATTCTAAATGAGGAAGTACGTCTGCTGGACATCCCCGTGAGGACCGCAGACCCCATTTCTCCTGCCGCGGCCATCGAGGCCCCAATTCTGGCCGCAGTGGACGCCATCGCTGGATTGCTAAAAGACTGCACGGTAGAGGTGGAAATAGAACCTGCTCCGGCTTCCAAATATCCCTAACGGCGATGGTTTAAAATGGCTAACCTGACTTGACGGCGCTGCCGATATTCCGGCCGAATTCACGGCACTTGATCAGGTCCTCAGCAGAGGGCTGCCATTTAGCGAGCAGACCGGTGCCGACTCTCGTGATTCGTGCAGCATCAAGATGGCCTTCAATAACCTTTACCGATTCGCCGCTCCAACCGTAACTGCCGAAGGCGGCGCCCATTTTGTTTTTAAACCGGAGTCCTTTCAAATCCTCAATTATGGGGGCGATAGTTGGTAGAATACCCTGGTTGAGGGTGGGGGAACCGATAATGACCGCCCGCGTTTTAAAGATTTCCGCCAGAACATCATTCCGGTCTGAGACAGCCATGTGGTAGGCCTTAAAGGGGATTCCTTCCTGGGTAAGCCCGTCCCCGATAGCGTCAGCCATAAGTTTGGTGCCGTTCCACATGGTATCGTAAACGATGACGGCGGACTTTTCCGGAGTTTGC
>JANYKH010000244.1 GCA_025358235.1 Chloroflexota bacterium | reverse complement strand
TGAACCAGCAAGCTTTCCCCAAGACACTGAATGATGCGGTGACCAAGAACCTGAAGAACAGCAAGTTGACCCCCGATGATGTGGATTTTAAAGCTTATCATGGGTTTGGCGAAACATCAGGCCATGCGGATTCCTACCCCACCAACTACACCCAGGCCCGCCAGGCAACCCAGGGCACCACCACGGTGTACCAGCCCAAGGCGGACGGCACCATCCGCAGTTACAAAGCGGGAGCGGAAACCATCACCGACCAGCATGCACTGAACCAGGCCGCGAAGGGTGATTTTACCCAGCTCAATAACGGCGGCCCCAAGATTCCCGAAAAGGAAATCCCCGGACTGGCTAAACAGCAATTGGACGCGATGCCGAAAGCGGTTAACGACGCCAAGACCGCAAGTAAGGCGCTAGGTCGGATGCAGAAAGCCCGTGAACTGGCCGGACTTCCCGGTGTCGATCCCAAAACTGATGAAAGTGGCTAACGGCATCCAAAGTGCCCCACAGGATGCTCTGAAAGCCCTGGGGACAGATGGACAGAAACAGTTTATTGAACTGACCAAGAAAGAAATCGAAAACAGCTACAGCGATATACTGAAGTGGTTTGCAACAAAATAAAAAGGCGGCAAATGACGTGAAGCTGGACACAAATTTCGACGCGTTAATCCTTACGATCGGGGAGCTGTCATTCCTCGCGCGGCAACCCGGTTCAGCCGAAAACATCCTCTCGCTGGTGCCGAAGTTAGAAATCGATGGCAAAGAGGCCGTCCTGGCGGAATTCGCCAAAATCGATAAAGCCCAAAGGGATGACTACGTTAAGGCGATGGCCATGCTGCTGGCGCCCTCACAGGTGGCCCGCGTCAATTACAGCATCGCGGATGAAACCGTTACCAGAATCTACCTGGCCTGGCGGCCGGAAACGAGGGATTCCGTAGCGGCGCTGGCCCTGACTGATGGACAATTCGCAGTCAGCCTGCAGCCGGCTGATAAAATAGAAAGGATGCTGGGGAACGCGCTGGCAGTAAACGCCGTACCAAAACCTGCCAATTTGACCAGAACACTCACCGCCAACACCGCCATTGTGCTGATTGCGGTGATGGACTATTTCCGCTACGGGCGCTACCTCTCCATGCTGACACACATCGAGCCGCCCACCAGTTTCAGCCGGCAGGAGGTAATGGAGCGTCTGGAAGACGCCGCTGCGGAGGACTTCCGCTGGCCACTGCTGATGCTGGACAAAGTATTTCCGGTGCCGATCGCAGGTCGTTTCAAGGCAGAAGGCGTGACCGCCGGGCTGGAAGAACTATGCAAGTAGGGATTACTGAGTAAAAACGAAGACGGGCAACCTGATCTGACCCTTTATTCGCTGACGTCTGCGGGAGATGTGATACGTGACAGTGCCGTGCACGACATCAGCAAGGCGGCAATAGGAGTCTCATCTGCTGGCGTCGATGGGGTTATCGGCCACGAGGCCATGCTGTTAACGCGAGGCAGCAACTACCTGTGGCTGGTGGGCATCAGCGGAACGCAAGGTCTGGTCGCCAGCATCGATGGAAGCCAGTTCTCCGAGATTTTGCGGAAGGCCCTGACGCCGCCGGATAAAATGCCGGCTATGTTAACCACCGCCACCCGACCGCCCCTCACACAGGCTGTCCCCGGCGCGGCGCCCGGCATCGGCGCGGCCAACTGCCCCAAATGCGGGGCTTCAAACCCTGCCGGGGCTAAATTCTGCGCGGGCTGCGGGACGACGATGGCCGCGGCTGCCGGAGGCAAAAAGTTCTGCCCCAAATGCGGCGACCCGATAAAGCCGGGCGAAAAGTTCTGCGACAAGTGCGGGGCCAAGCTGGCGTAATTCGACAGGGCTGTAGTAGTGTCCCCTCACCACCATCCTCTGTGGGGTTGATTAAGTTGTTTAAGGGGAGAGGAAAGGGTACAGCCACGCTGTATCCATGCAAACGGGTAACATAGTAAACTATCCGTATGGATAATCTCAGGACTTACGGGGATAAGCCATTTAAAATCGCATTGATTCACGGCGGACCCGGCGCGCGCGGCGAGATGGCCCCTGTGGCGCAGGTATTATGTAAATCCAGCGGTATTCTCGAACCGCTACAGTCGGCGCACACCATCCAGGGACAATTAGACGAACTCAAGACCGTGCTGGAAACAGAGGGTCAATTGCCGGTGATACTGGTGGGGCATTCGTGGGGGGCCTGGCTCAGCTTCATCCTGGCGGCCAAGAATCACGGCCTAGTCAAGAAACTGGTGCTGGTCAGCAGTCCCCCGTTTGAGCCCAAATATGCCGAACAGGTGAGGCATGCGCGCTGGTCAAGGCTTTCTGAGGACCATAAACAGGAATTTCTTTCGCTGGCCTACCGGCTTGACGATCCGGATGCGCCGGACAAAGACCAGCTTTTGGCCCGTTACGGCGAACTGGCTGCATCGATCGACTTGGTTGACCCCCTGCTCCCCGATTCCCCTCCCCTCGTGTGCGACTACAAAGCCTATCAGGGCGTGTGGGCCGAGGCGGAACAACTGCGGGCATCAGGGGAATTGCTGAAGCTGGGGAAACTGATAAAGTGCCCGGTGCTGGCCATCCACGGAGATTATGACACTCACCCCGCGGACGGGGTTAAGCTGCCGCTCACGAGAATATTAAGGGACTTCAGCTTCATCCTGCTGGAAAAATGCGGCCACAGTCCATGGCGGGAAAAACAGGCTAGAGACCGGTTCTATGAGATTTTAAAGAGGGAGATATCCTCAGACTAACCTCCCCTTACTTTCCGATCTCGATCTTGGCCCCGGCTTTTACATTGTGCGTTTTGCTGAAACTGCCCATATTCATCGATAGCTGAAGGAAACCAAGATTGTTGTTCACAAACGCTACTTCTTTACCCACCGCAACGTCCGAATATATCATGCCGTATTTGGCGGAAATATTGATCTGACCAACGCTTACCTGAATGCCTGCTCCGGGCCTTAAACCAAAATCGCTGACGGCTTTGGCAGAGATGTTCGTTACGCAATTCCCGAAATTATCGACGTATGTTACCGTGCCCAGCAGCCTGTTGTTAGCAATAACCGGCTCTTGAATATCGAGCATTCTGGGGCCGGGCAGTTCCGGACCCACGTCCTGCAGCCGGTAACCGGACGCAATAAGCGCCCCAATTTTACCTTCGATCCGTTCGGCCGCCAGTTCATTTATCGGCTGGTCAAACAACTTTTGATTCGTGATATTGAAAACACTTTTCAGGCTCGTGTTCCGCGCGACATAGGTAATCAGTCCGTTATCCGGCAGCACAAATATCTGATTTTTGTTGGTGGTAACCACCAGATATCTCATTTCAGTCTGGGAATATGGCGAGATAATGCCCACGAATACGGTGTCCCGGGGGAATTCCCGAGCGGCTACATCCAGAATAAACGCTCCGGTGGGTATGTCAAAGGCCGGCACGTCATTCGAGGCGTCGATTAACCGCATTTCCGGAAAACTGCTGTACATGATGCCCTTGAGCTGTGGAACGCGGTAGTCAGCGCTGCCAAAATCCGTTAACAGTACCACAGGAAGAGATGTTTTGGGCTTTTCCGTGCACCCGACCGTGTTAAAAACGGAAAAAAGGATTAGCAGTGAAGCAATTATCAGCCCTATTTTTTTCAATGAACAGTTCCCCTTTTAGTGATTAATTTCCAGCGTAAACTCCCGTGCCGATGAAATAATTGGTGCCGGGAATAGGCTCGACGTAGCTGATTTTGCGCTGTTCTTCCGTTGACGGGGCGCCGGGCTTAATCCAGTAATATTCCACGAATCCCCCGCCGTTTTTGGCGGCAGCGGCCAAACTGCGGATGGGGTAGTTCCCTTTTGAGTCCTGGTGATTATACAGGTTCTGCCCCTCCAATTCTTTGGGATTGGGCAGGGCCACGTTCAAAGAATCCATGGTGTAAACGAAAAAGTACCCGGTCTGGTCAGTATAGAACCGGACAGGATCAGCGTAGGCCCGGATAAAATTGACGCGGTCCGGTTCGGTCTTGTAGTTGCCCATGACCCCGCTCAGCCCCACCGCCGCCGAATGAACCACGGCCACTGCCGTCTCTTTTTTAGAATCCAGGCCGCTCAGAGCAGCGGTATTGGAACATCCGATTAACGGAAGAAGAATTATCAGGCATAAGCCAAGCATTACGGCGACCTTTTTCATGAAATCTCCTAACAGGGGCAACAGTAACCGCACTTTAGCCCTAAAATGGAGCAGTGTCAACCATGATTTCAGGGGCCTTTGTCTGCCGGAAATGGATAAAATTTGAGTTAAAAAATAACTTAATGGGATATTGCTCTATGTTGGGGTTGCCTATTCTGCCCCCACCGCGTTCTCGTAGTGCTCTATCCGCGCCGGTAAAGCGCCCCGCCCAAACTCTATAGCGATAACATCAATCCGGTAGGCTTCCGGCAGATTTTCCCGCGCCTGGTAGTACTGCTCCGCTGTGGCCCGCAGTTTGCTCATCTTCGTTTGAGTAATGGACTCTTCAGGCGTGCCGAAGTTGGTATTGCGCTTGGCGCGTACCTCGACGAAAACGAGGCAACCACCCTGTTTGGCCACAATATCGATCTCGCCGCCGCGAGTGCGGTAGTTGGTCTCGATGATGGCATAGCCGTGGCGGACAAGATATTCCGCGGCGAGCTTTTCGCCCAGCTCCCCGGTGCTCTTACGGTCCATTTTCCCCGTTTTCCTGCACGGGTTCCCAGGAGCGGCGGTGGATAAATGACGGCCCCAGTTTTTCGAGACAGTTTTTATGCTCCGCAGTGCAATAGCCTTTATGGTTGCCAAGGCCGTAACCCGGGTACTTTGTTTCGTAGTGGTCCATGAGGCGGTCGCGTGCCACTTTGGCGATGATCGAGGCGCAGGCGATGGAAAAACAGACGGTGTCCCCGTAGGGCACGCCCTTTTGGGGCTTGATAATATCCGGGGCTACCAGGTAATCGATGAGCAGATATTCCGGGGAGGGATTAAGCTGCTCGACAGCCACTTTCATGGCCAGTTTTGTTGCCTGATAGATGTTGATATAATCGATGATCTCATGGTTGATAAAACCGATGCCGACGGAGACCGCCACGCCGCGGATAAGCGGCTCAAG
>JANYKH010000252.1 GCA_025358235.1 Chloroflexota bacterium | reverse complement strand
GACTTCACGGAGACTTCGCCGTTGCACGGGTCCACGGTCACGGTCAACTTGCCGTCTTTGCGGGCCAGAATCCCCTCTCGTTCGGTTAGGACGTCTGTGGTAGAAAACGAGGCCAGCATGGGACAACCGGACTCGCACAGGCTGCGATTTTCAGAGTCGCACAGGCCAAAAATATGACGGCATTCTTTGCCGATAACTTGTTTGCGCCGGTAGCCGGTTAGCCGTTCCATAGCAGAGTTCAGGCCAATAATGCGGCGGCGGGAATCGATACTGACAATGCCTTCCGGGTTGTTTTCCAGGATAGCCTCGACGCGCTGTTTTTCCTCGCCCAGAAAATGAGCCAGCCGGGCGTTATGCATGGCGATGGCGGCCTGTTCCGCAAATGCGCCGAGCGTCGCCTGATCGAGACTGGTGAACTCCCCGCCGTGAACGGGACGCAAAATATAGATTAGCCCGATAGCCCTGCCCTCGATTTCCAGGGGGAGGGCGATGACGGGGTCATGACCGAAAGCGGTGGGAGTGCCGGGCAAGGTTAACTGCTGAGTCAGTTCCGGGATCAGTTCAGAGAGCAGGTCAAAGGTCTGGCGACTGCCGGCCAGGTCCGGGATAGCTTCGGAGAGGAGGGGATAAAGTTTTTGGGCGGTGGCTTCATCCAGACCGAATGAAGCGCTGGCAAAATAGCGACGTTCGGCCTCACTCCAGGTGGCTACCACACCTGCACTGCCACCGAGGGCCCGCACGGCGTTTTTCAGTATCAGCTTTAAAGCTGATTGGACGTCCGCCTGACCCGGTATTTCAGGAATTTTTAACAATTCTTAATTCGCTCATACTCAACCGCGCCCGATTGCGAGTAAAATCCAAGCAAAAAACGTTTATTCGGGTTCCTTAACTTCGCACATTTCCGGCTGCCGGCGGGTTTTGTATTTTAACAAATAATAAGCCGCGCCGATAGTTAATATCAGCAGCCCGATGATGATAGTCAGGGTGTATGCCACGCCGATTCTGGGTTCAAGCGTATTATAGATTCCGACGAAGCCAAACGCCGCAAAGATGACGGCGGATATCCATTTGATTGTTCGCTCGGGGATATTTTTGCATAAAACAATTCCGACGATGATACCGAAACCATCCGCCACCACCATACCCACCGTAGTGCCCATAAGCACAAAAAAGGCGTTCTGGTATTCTACCGCCAGACTAATGGTGGCCAACTGCGTTTTATCACCCATCTCGGCCAGAAAAAACCCAATCCCCACTGTTACAATCGGGCCCCATTTGGAGGTCCGCTTTTCCTCACCTTCCAGCTTGTCCCCGCGCAGCGTCCAGAGACCGAAAAAGATGAACGAGAGTGCGGCAAAGAAGGAAATGATATCAAGCGGTATAAAAACTGAGAGGTAGTGACCCACCGCCACCGCCAAGCCGTGGTTCAGAATCGTGGCTAAAAATACCGCGGTAAGTACCTGATAAGCCTTGAACCTGGTGGCAAATGCCATCGCCAGAAGTTGAGTTTTGTCGCCCATTTCCGCCAGGACGACAAAGAGAAAAGAAGCAATAAAAGCGGCCAAGATTAAACTCCGATTTGATAAATATTTTTTCCCAATTGTAAACACTCGCGGGGGATGTCAGGAGGGGTGGGGAAATGAGGTTGAGTGAACACAAAAAGACATTAGTTTAGTATGCCATGCGCACAGGGAATCGGTCAATTCTGAACGGAACGAAAACGGCTTGTGATCGGCGCAGAAAATTTAATACTGCGTATCCAGGCCGCCGTTGACGCCAAGAACCTGTCCGGTGATGTAATTAGAATCGTCAGACGCAAGAAAGACAAAGGCAGGGGAGATGTCCGCAGAAGGGTCTCCAATTCTGCCCAGCATGGCTCTCTGTTTAAAATGTTCTTCCAGACCACGCGTCATTTCAGTTGCCGCCAGAGGGCTGACCGCATTAACCAGGATATTGAATTTGGCGAATTCACGGGCGTTTGACCGCGTCAGGCCGATTACGCCAGCCTTGGCCGCGGAATAGTTGGCCTGTCCCGCGTTGCCCCTCACCGCCCCGGAGGTGATATTAATTATCTTACGGGTTGGTAATGGCTGACCCTCCTTTTGCGATTGTTTGGCGAAAGGGACCATCCAGTTGGTGACGGCCTGGGTCGCCAAAAAAGATCCTTTTAAACAGATATCAAGGACATCATCCCAGTCCTTTTCGGTCATTTTATGCACCGGAAGATCACGCGTAATACCGGCGCTGTTGACCAGAATATCGATCTTGCTGTACTCCGCCACCGTTCTGGAGACGGCTGCTTCCAAATGAGCTTTATCCCGAACATCCACGAGACAGGCAATGGCCCTTCCGCCGAGTTTATTGATTTCCTTTGCCACTGTTTCCGCGGACTCAGGACGGACATCGCAAACCGCTACCCGCGCGCCTTCCGCGGCAAAAGCGAGCCCGAGGCCGCCGGCCATGGCGGAAAGCGTCTGGACCACGATGGCTGCGTCCTCACGAGCGGCGATGTCCTTCACAAACGCCGGCCCGATCTTCAGCCGGGTCGCGGGCAGCCTGCGCAGTGCCGCAAGGTCGAATGCCCCGCTGCCGAAATCGTCGATCGTGAGGGCCACGCCCCTGGC
>JANYKH010000176.1 GCA_025358235.1 Chloroflexota bacterium | reverse complement strand
AAAGGCGCTCATCGAATTAGATAAAATACTTACGGGCAAAAAACCGGATTGTCTTGTTGTTGTAGGAGACGTTAATTCCACACTCGCAGGTGCGCTGGCTGCTGCCAAACTGTGCATCCCCGTGGCACACGTGGAATCAGGACTCCGTTCGTTTGATATGACCATGCCTGAAGAAATTAACCGGGTGTTAACTGACCGGCTCTCACAGGTTTTGTTTACCCCTTCAGAATATGCCGGCGTTAACCTGACACATGAAGGCATCTCACCGGAGAAAATCTGTCTTGTTGGGGATGTAATGGTAGATAGTCTGTTTTTTAACCTTGCCAGGACAGCTAATTCCGATATTCTGAAAAGAATCTCTTTAACTCCAAAAGAATATGCTCTGGTGACAATTCACCGCCCCGTTAACGTCGATGAACGCGGAAACCTTCAAACCATTATCAGGATTCTCGCGTCCGTTAGCCGGAAAATCCGGCCCGTATTACCCCTGCATCCCCGAACCATGGCCAATATCGTAAAATACGGACTTCAAACGGAATTAACCATGTCCGGAGCGCACGTCATCGAACCCGCCGGCTATATCGACTTTATCACGCTGGAAAAGAATGCCCGGTTCATCATGACTGATTCCGGCGGTGTGCAGCTGGAGTCATCCGTTTTGAATATCCCCTGTTTGACTATGAGGGAAACCACGGAAAGACCGGAAACGGTTTCAGATGGCACCAGCACACTTGTATCGCTGGATGAGGCGCGTATTAAGGCTGAAGTAGACCGAATTCTTACCGGAAGCTATAAGACAAGCCGGATAACCGCCAACTGGGACGGCAAAGCTTCCTCCAGGATCGTCAAAATCCTGTCAGAACGTTTCACCGCACCAAATTAGCTGCGTTAAGAACCGTTGTCTTATACCTGGGAATTGGTTGATTCGCCCAGCATCACAACATTGTCCCCGGTTTTCTTGTAACGCCGGGTGACGCCGCGGGTATCGAAAACAAACTTGCCGTTATCGATAATCGACTGATAATCGTAGTCCGAATGATCCGTGGCGATGACGATACAATCATAAGCGGCCAGTTTTTTAGCCGTAATTGCCACTGATTTTAAGGTCGCCGCGCCGATTTTAATCTCCGGAACTCGGGGATCGTTGTAGGCCACGGCGCCATTCTTGGTCATCAGGCTCTCGATCAGCTTCATCGAGGGTGATTCACGGCTATCCTCAATATCCTTTTTGAAAGATACTCCGAGAACGAGGATCTTCGATTCCTTCAGCGTAAGGCCCCGTCGGCTCATTTCCTCCACAATTCTGGAGGCAGTATATGCCGGCATTTGCTCGTTGACGCCCGCGGCCAGTTCGATAAACCGCGTATGGAAATCATACTCCCTCGCCTTGGCTTCCAGGTAATAGGGATCTTTGGGGATGCAGTGTCCACCCACTCCCGGCCCCGGGTAAAACGGCATATAGCCGAATGGCTTCGTCGCCGCAGCGTCGATTACTTCCCAGATGCTCAATCCCATCTTCTCGCACAGCAAAGCCATCTCGTTGACGAGGGCGATGTTGACGTTGCGGAAAACGTTCTCCAAAAGTTTAGTGAGTTCAGCAATTTCCAGGGACGACACAGGGACAACTTTGTCCGTGATGGCGCTGTAGAGCTGAAAGGCCAGATCGGTCGACTTTTTACCGTAACCGCCTACGACTTTAGGGGTGTTGTGGAAGTTGAATTTCTTATTGCCGGGATCAACTCTTTCCGGAGAAAAGGCCAGGAAAAAGTCCTTCTCCGCTTTCAGCCCTGATTCCATCAGAATCGGCAGCATGACTTCTCTGGTAGTGCCCGGGTAGGTGGTGCTCTCCAGCACGACGAGTTGGCCGGGCTGCAGTATTTTGGAAATATCTTTGGCTGTCTGAATGACATATGAAAGGTCAGGGTTCTTGCTGCGTGTGAAAGGAGTTGGCACACAGACGCAAATCGCATTGACCTTGCTTAACGCCTTGAGGTCAGTCGTGGCGATCAGGTTCTTTTTCGAGGTCATTTCCCTGAGAGCCTTATCGGTAACATCGACGATATAAGAATTTCCCTTGTTCACGGCGTCGACTTTCTTGGCCTGGACATCAAAGCCGACTACTTTAAAATTGGCCTGGGCAAACGCGATAGCCAGCGGCAAGCCGACATAACCTAACCCCACAATACCGATTGTGGCTGACTTATTCTTCAAAGCGTCTTTTAACATGCTTCCATCTCCATCCTGATTTCGAGTAGTATAACCCGCGCACACCGCGGCTGCAACTGTGATGAGTCCTATTTGACGAACTGGAATATTTTTACTTCCGGCACCTGCCCAACCGCCGTGGTCGATTCTTGCGGTGAACTGTAGACTTTTTTGAATGTCTTCAGTTCTTCAAGGGCCACGGGGCTGACAAACGGATCATTGCTGACGATGCGGGCCTTAACCCCTTTTAAACCGGCCATATAAGCCTGGGCATCGATATAGGTGTTGAAACTTCTGGCTTCGACCACCTGCTTAACAATCGCCTTTTCCAGCGTGTTTACTTCTTTGTAGGTTACCACCAGCGGTTTTTCTACAATCACGGCTTTGCCGTCGAAGTTATACAACCGGCTGACCAGCGTGCGATAATATTCCGGGTAATAGACCATCACCGGCCCTAATCGCCCGTCCTGCTTGTCAGACGTATAGTAAACGTCCGTATATTCAGATTGGTCATGCCCGCCCCAAACCGCTATCGCCCAGAAGATTGACGTCGCCGTCTTGAAATCTAACACCACATAACTTGATTTCAGCGATGACATAACCTCGCTGGCCGCAGTCTCATTCTGAGAAAGGTAAAGCCGGGCCACGTTCCTGATAGGGACGGCGCTCTGGCCCGGATTGGCGGTGGGGATACGGTGGGCCATGCGCGTGATCCAGTAACCATAGTCCCACCATGAGGTGACTCCATAAGCTGAAGCCGGAAATTGGTAGGTGGGCGGAATATTCTGATAATAGGCGTCTTTACTGCCCAGAGGTTCTGGTGTGTTGTCTTTCATCCAGGCCATGGCGGAACTCCAGGCATCCGTAGGGGCGAAACGGGTCTGGGTAGCGATCGAAGCGCTGGCGGGAATGTCATATAACAGGGCCATAATGATGACCACAAGCCCGCATAGGGCCATGAAGACCGCGCGAACGGGAGATTGGGCCAAAGGCTTATTTTTAACCCTTCGCACTGTTTTGCCGGGGGCCGTGGCAGCCTTTGAGGCTGGCATTATATTTTTAGGCTCGAGAGCTCTAAGAGACCACCAGATCGCATACCCGCCCAGGATCGCCATGTTAACGGCCAGGTAGTATCCGAAACGCCGCTGCCCCAGGGTGGCTGCCAGCATGATGATACTCCAGATGAGCACCAGGTTTTGCTGCGGCGTATCCTTGTTAATAAAGATATAAATCAGTAAGCCGATGATCATTAACGGGGCGACGAAAAACAGTATATTGTAATTGCCGAGCGCAATATCCCATGAAAAATTGCCGCTGGGAAAAAGCATACCCTGCATCTCAAGCGTCGTCTGGCCCTGCGGTCCGGCTGGGGAGAAAAGGCCCTCGACGGAGCTGGGAGTTGCCGCTCCCCAGGCTCGTGGACGGGGAGTGCCTGAGCCCATGGCAATGGTCATCGCGCTTCCCAGAAAGGTGAGCAGTCGCGCTCGTCGTTCTGGCCTCGTGCTCGACCCGTGAAGCCCTCAGTCCGAGCCCTGCTTCACCAGCTGCCGATGTCGTTGAGAAGGTGGCGGGGGGCCTGCGCGGGTCTCCAACAACAGAGCCAAAGGTTGC
>JANYKH010000151.1 GCA_025358235.1 Chloroflexota bacterium | reverse complement strand
CCCCCCCCCCCCCGCCCCCCGGCCATTTCAAACACCCGGCGAAAGACCTTTTCTGCGGCGATTCCGCAGCAACTTTGCGCTTTATGTCAAGTATCTGTGCCCGAGTACCGGGGGGCTGCCGATTGACGATGGGGCCGTCTCTGGCAAAAAGACCAATTAAACCGCTTATCGAGGCGATGAGGCAACTGGGTGTTGACTGCACTTTGGAACCGGGGGCGGTGATTATCAAGGGCGGGGCGTTCCCCGGCGGAACGGCCACGCTGCCGGGCGATATCAGTTCACAATATATTTCAGCGCTGCTGCTGGCGGGGCCGCTATCGCAAAAAGGGGTGGGTATTAAGTTAAGCAGCCCTCCCCGCTCCGAACCTTATATTGACATGACAATTGACTGCATGGCGCAGTTCGGGGTAAAGACGACCAGGTTCCCAGACGGCTATTTTACAGCGCCGCAGACGTATAAACCGGCCAAATATGAGGTTGAGGGAGATTGGTCATCGGCGTCATATTTTTTAGGGCTTGGGGCGGTGGGGGGGGACATCACAGTTGAAAATATCGATATCAAAAGCCGGCAGGCGGACAGAGCGATAATCGATATCCTGGAAAAGATGGGAGCGAACATTGAAAAAGGTGAAAAAAGCGTCAGGGTCACGAAGTCTGAATTAAAGCCGGTGCAGGCTGATTTAGCCAACTGCATCGACCTGCTGCCATCGGTAATGGCGATCGCGGCCACGGTAAAAGGGGCTTCCGAATTTACGGGAATAGCCTCGGCGCGGCTCAAAGAATCCGACAGGATTGCGGCGATGACCGAGGGGCTGAACCGGATGGGCGTCAGCGTGCGGGAGCACCCGGACAGTATCATTATTTACGGGGGGAATCCGCGGCCGGGCGGGGTAATCGACAGCCACGGGGACCACCGCATCGCGATGGCGTTCAGCATACCGGGGTGCGCGGCGGGCAACACTACTATTAAAGGCGCGGAGTGCGTGACGAAGACGTTCCCGGAATACTGGAAATTATTACAAAAAACCGGCGCAAGGATGATTGTTTTAGATGAGTAATACACTCGGACAGATTTTTAAAATAACCAGTTTCGGGGAAAGCCACGGGCGATGCGTGGGAATCGTGGTGGACGGGTGCCCGGCGGGACTGACCATTACCGAAGCGGAGATACAGGCGGAAGCAGACCGGCGCAAACCGGGGTCGGTACTAGGCGGGACGCCGCGCGCGGAAGAGGACAAGGTGGAAATTCTGTCCGGAGTCTTCAACGGTTTCACGACGGGGGCGCCGATCACGATGCTGGCGTGGAATAAGGAATCCGATTCGAGCAATTATGATAAAAACCGTTTTTTACCGAGGCCGGGACACGCGGATTACACTGCCTTCGTAAAATACGGGGGCTTTAGCGATTACCGGGGCGGGGGCCGATTCTCCGGTCGGATTACGGCGGGGTTCGTGATGGCGGGGGCAATCGCCAAAAAGCTGCTCATGCTGAAAGGCATTGAAGTAGGCGCGCACACGGTGGAAATCGGCGGAATAAGGGCGAGACCGGCGGAATGGGAAGAGATCAGGGAAATCGCGCGGAACGACCTGCTGCACTGTGCCGACCCGAGCGCGTCCAAAGAAATGGCAGACCTGATAGCGCGGACCGCGGCGAAAGGGGACAGCGTTGGGGGGATGATCGAATGCCTGGCGGTGAACTTGCCGGCGGGACTGGGCGAACCGGTTTTCGATACGCTTGAAGGAGAACTGGCGAAGGCGATGCTGGCCATACCGGCAGTAAAAGGGGTTGAATTCGGGGCGGGGTTTGAGGTGACAGGAAGAAAGGGATCGGCCAATAATGACGCCTACCGGATGCAGGCCGGGAAAATTATAACGACGACGAATAACGCGGGGGGGATAACGGGGGGCATTTCGAACGGGATGCCGATCGTCCTCAGGGTGGCGGTAAAACCGACCCCTTCGATAACGATTGAACAGGATACGGTAAATCTGAGCCTGAAAGAGAACGCGAAAATATCGACAAAGGGCCGCCATGATGCTTGCATCGTGCCGCGGGCGGTGGTCGTAGTCGAAGCGATGACGGCAATAACGTTGTGTGATTTTGCCCTGAGGGCGGGGATGATTCCGGGAGTGATACGATGAGCCTTGACGACCTGAGAAAAGAGATCGATGAGATAGACCGCAGTATTGTGGAAATGCTGGCGCGGCGCGCTGATGTGTCGCGGGACATCGGCAAAGAGAAAAAGGCATCAAGCCGGCTGATCGAGGACAAGTCCAGAGAAACGCGGGTGATCGAGGCGGTGACGGAACGGGGGCGGGCGCTGGGGCTTAACGCCTATGATCTGGCAAAAATATACAAGGAAATAATGGGGGCGTCAAAACGGGTTCAGGGAGTGGACGCGGCATACCAGGGGGAAACGGGGGCCTACGCGGAAGAAGCGGCCGTCTCCTTTTTCGGTCCGGCGGCGGCACTAAAACCGCGTGAGACGCTGGAAGAAGTGTTCAAGGGAGTTGAGACAGGCGACATCCAGTTTGGCGTCGTGCCGGTTGAAAACTCGCTGGAAGGCAGTATCAGCCGGGTATATGACCTCCTGCTGGAATCGAAACTGATGGTCTGCGGCGAGATAGAATTAAGAATTTCACACTGCCTGATAGCAAATGAAGGCGCTACGACAGAGTCGATCAAAAAAGTATATTCGCACCCTCAGGCGCTGGGACAATCCAGGAATTTTCTGAAGCTGCTTCATGCCGAGCCGATTCCGGCGTACAACACGGCGGGGGCGGTAAACATGGTGAAAAAGACCGGTGGGACGGATATTGCGGCGGTGGGAAGCGCGCGGGCGGCGGAGATATACGGGCTGAAGATTCTGGCCCGGGAGATTGAAGACAACCCGAACAATTACACTCGATTTTTCATATTAAGCCTTGAAGATGCGCCACCATCAGGGGCAGACAAGACTTCGATAGTGTTCTCGACAAGGCATCAGCCGGGGGCGCTGGTGGGGGCGCTGGGGGAGTTGGCGAGCCGGGGAATTAACCTGAGCAAGCTGGAATCCAGGCCGACGCGGCACAAGCCGTGGGAGTACAATTTCTATCTTGATTTTGAGGGGCACCGGGAGGATTCCGGAGCGAAGGCGGCGATTGCGGCGCTGGAGAAGAGCTGTATTTTCCTGAAGATTTTGGGGTCTTATCCGAAGTTCAGGGGGCGGTGAACGGGATTGACCTGCCCCCATTTGTTATACCAC
>JANYKH010000148.1 GCA_025358235.1 Chloroflexota bacterium | reverse complement strand
CAAAAGGGAGAAGTCAGGATGGAAGATAGCACAAAAGGCGAAGTACAGTCAATGGAAACTGGTTAATTATTAGATCAAAAAATGTATTTATTAAATGCATTAAATACTGTGTTTCGGTCAATAATCCTAGATTGTTTCGTTTTTCAACACAGTTTTCAGATATTCCCGCAATTCCGTCCGCATGTCCGGGTTTTTTAAAGCCATGGATACATTAGCCTTGAGCAGCCCAAGGGGAAACCCCGTGTCATAACGGATGCCCTTGAAAAGATGGGCGTAGACCGATTCATCCGCCAATAAAAGAGCGATGGCGTCCGTCAATTGAATTTCCTCGTTGCGGCCGGGTGGGGTCTGCGCGATGGCGTCAAAAATGGCCGGCGTAAGAATATAACGGCCTACCACCCCCAAATCCGACGGCGCTTGCGCCGGTTCCGGTTTCTCCACCAGACCCAACACCCGCGCTACCCCACCGGATATTCTCCCCGCTTTGATTATCCCGTATTTATTCAAGTCCGCGGGGGCTACACGTTCAACGGCGAGAATCGAGCCCTGCCGGGGTTCAAAAACTTCGATCAACTGCTTGAGGGCGGGTTTACGGGCATCGATAATATCATCCGGCAAAATTACCGCAAAAGGCTCATTTCCGACGAGTCCGCGTGCCGTCAGAACCGCGTGCCCCAGGCCAAGTTGTTCTTTTTGCCGGATATAGGTGATATCCGCCATGTTGGAGAGCTCGCGCATCTTTTTGAGCAGACGTGTCTGGCCTTTCTTCTGCAGAAAATTTTCAAGTTCAAAGGAGGGTTCAAAATAGTCCTCGATGGCCCGCTTGGCGATGGCGGTGACCATGATTATCTGCTCGATGCCGGAATTAATAGCTTCCTCAACGGCATACTGGATCAGCGGCTTGTCCACGAGAGGCAGCATTTCCTTGGGCTGAGTGCGCGTCATGGGCAGGAAGCGGGTGCCCCACCCCGCCGCTATAATAACCGCTTTACGGACTTTCATCGCCAAACTCCCTTTTCCAGACCGAAAATTGCCGCGCCACAGATGCCGGCATCGTTACCCAGCTGAGCAGTCGCAAATTTCACTTGTTCCGCGGAGGCCTTGATAGCATGATTCATGGCTACCTCCCGGGCCGGGCTCAGGAAAAGATCGCCCATAGCGGCCATCCCGCCGCCCAGAACTATCATTTCCGGATTGAAAATGTTAATCAGGTTGACCAGGCCTACTCCAAGGTTTGTCCCTGCCCAATTAATGATCTCCAGGCACAGGGAGTCGCCCATCTGAGCCGCCTGAAATACAGTTTCCGAGGTAATGGAATTAATGTCATTCCGGACAATATCCATCACCAAAGATTGTTCACCGGTGACAATCCACCGACGTGTTTCCCTGGCGATGGCTGTGCCGGAAGCCAATGCTTCCAGACATCCCTTGCTGCCGCAAGCGCAATCCGGGCCGTTGGCATCGATAGTCATGTGACCCACCTCACCGGCCAACCCCCGCGCGCCGAAATAAAGCCGATCGTTGGCAATGATACCCCCGCCCACACCAGTCCCCAACGTCAGCAAGACCAGGTTTTTTACACCGACTCCCGCCCCCATGCGGTGCTCGCCGATAGCGGCGGCTCTGGCATCGTTAATGAGGTAGGTGGGCACACCGTAACGGGACTGGACTCCGTCCCTGAGTGGGATATTAATCCACCCCGGGAGGTTGGGGGAATTGGTGATTATGCCGGTCTCCATATCAATGAACCCTGCCGCGGCGATACTGATATATTCCAGCCGGGTGGGAATCAAATTCTGCTGTTCAAGAAGGTGATCCATGGCGTGGAAAATACGGTTGAGGACATTCTCCGGGCCGCTTGCACCTTCAGTAAGATGGCGCTCCCGGGCCAGAATATTAAAATTGGCGTCGATGAGAGCGGCGATAATTTTAGTGCCCCCAACATCGAGAACAAGCCCCGGTCCCGCTGCGGTTTGCTGCATGGATATTACCTCCGGGCCAGTTCCGCAATAAGTATGTTCAGGGCGAATTCGCCGCTGAATTTTCCGGTTTTAATCGCCATGTCGGTTTCCAGAAGCTGGCGGTAGAATTGCTTCATGCGGGGCAGAGAGTACCGTTCCGCCTGTTCCAGCGTTTTACGGAAGGGAAAATCACTTAACCCAAGCCGACCCTGAATCTGGGGGCGGGGTAATTTACGATCCATCAGATCACGGGCGCGCACAATAAAGCTGGCCTGGCGCAGGATCATGGTCAGCAGATAAACGGGAGACTCGCCCCGCTCAAGGAATTCCGCCAGGATATTTTCAGCGAAATCAGCGCGGTAGTCTAAAATGGCGTCCACCAGATTAAAGATGCTGCTTTCCTGGGTGTCCGGGACCAGTGCGACGATGTCTTCCCGCGTGATGGTCTGCGACCCGGCGTAGGCCACCAATTTCTGGATTTCACCGGTCATGGTGAAGAGGTTGCCACCCACCCGCCGCATCAGTTCAATCAAAGCCGGTTCATTTATCTTGCCGTGGGCAGCGGAAATGCGGGTACGCACCCATTCTGCCAGTTGAGCCCCGCTGAGGGGGTTAAAGCGTTTGAGTTCAGCTTTACCGGCAATGGCATCAAAGAAAGGTCCGCCGGGCGTTTGATCTTCGATGAGGACGGCCACAGTGAATTCCGGAATGGAGTTAAGATAGGCGGCAATGGGTTCCCAGGGTTTA
>JANYKH010000075.1 GCA_025358235.1 Chloroflexota bacterium | reverse complement strand
GCAACTCAAAATTCGGCCAACTTGAAATTAACGTGGGGTTCTTCCCCGGCGGGGGCGGCACCCAGCGGTTGCCGCGTTTGATTGGGTGGGGTCGCGCCAAGGATTTAATCTATACCGGCCGCCAGATAGACGCTACCACGGCGGAAAAATGGGGACTCATTGACCGTTTGGTCGCTCCGGAAAACCTCGAAGCTGAGGTCACTGCTCTGGCCGAGACCCTGGCCAGCAAGAGCCCGGTAGCGATGAAGCTCACGAAGCAGTGCCTTAACCAGGCCATGTATTCGGATCTTGCAAGCGGGCTGACTTTTGAAAGAAAGAACCTGGCCGTCTGTTTCGCCTCCCACGATACTCAGGAAGGTATCTCGGCCTTTTTGGAAAAGCGTTCGCCAAAGTTCACCGGAAAATAATTTCAACACCTTAAAATGATCAAAAGCCGGGCCCGATAATTGTCGAGTCCGGCTTTTTTATTAGGAGTGTTTACCGTAAAAAGTTTTAATCGCGGTAAAGAGGCCTTCAAGCTTTATTCTCATTTGTCACCCCTCAGACCAGAGTGTATAATGTGGCGGAATTAGGGGTTCAGGATCAGGTGTTGGTCAAATGAAAAAAGCGTTTATCACCGGTATTACGGGCCAGGACGGATCATATCTGGCGGAGTTACTTCTGGCTAAAGGCTATGAAGTCCACGGGCACATCCGCCGTGCCAGCACGTTCAATACCTCACGTATCGACTATCTTTACCTTGACCCCCATGAATCCGGTACTAAACTTTTTCTGCATTACGGCGATTTGTCTGATGGCGGCCAGCTTACCAACCTCATTTACTCTATCCAACCGGATGAAATTTACCACCTTGGCGCCCAGAGCCATGTCCGTGTCAGCTTTGATATGCCGGAATATACCGGGGACATCACCGGCCTGGGCACGACCCGCATCCTGGAAGCCATTCGCCGCAGCGGCGTCAAGGCCCGCTTCTACCAAGCGTCAAGCAGTGAAATGTTCGGAGGGCTGAATGCCCCCCAGAATGAAAATACACCCTTCCGCCCCCGCAGCCCCTACGCCGCCGCCAAGCTATATGCCCATTGGATGACGGTTAACTATCGCGAAGGCTATAACATCTTTGCTTCAACCGGTATTCTTTTTAACCACGAGTCGCCGCGCCGGGGCCAGACCTTTGTGACGCGCAAAATTACCCACGCCCTGGCGGAAATACTTGCCGGAAAGCAGCAAAAATTATATTTGGGTAATTTAAGCGCCCGGCGGGACTGGGGCTACGCCCCGGAATACGTCGAGGCGATGTGGAAAATCCTCCAGCTTGATAAACCCTCAGACTACGTCATCGGTACGGGTGAAACCCACTCCGTCGAAGAGTTCCTGCACGAGGCTTTTGCTTATGCCGGCGTGGAGTGGAAAGAGCACGTCATCATCGATCAGCGCTATTTCCGCCCCACCGAAGTTGATTTGCTGGTAGCCGACTCCAGGCGCGCCCAGAAAGAATTGGGATGGAATCCCCGCATAACTTTCCATGACCTGGTCCGCATTATGGTGGACGCGGATATGGAAGCGGTCGGCTTGAAACCGATCGGCGAAGGCCGTGAGTTATTGAGTGGTAAGGGCTTCAATCCCTGTGACAGCGCCCTGTGCTCGATAACTTTTAAGGGCATGGAATAAAGCCTATCATTCTAAGAATGGTTCGGCGAAGGGTGTGCGATTACTTCCAAAATGGAATATAGTTTAGAGGCAATGTCTCAAATTAAACCCGCCCCGGAATCGACAAATCAGGCCGAAAATCCGCTCAGGAAGCGCTTCGTCGTTTCGATGCGCGTTTTGAAATGGTTGGCGTTCGGATTGATATCTGCGGTATTGGGACTGTTCAGCATGGGGCTTATTTTCCTGCCTGACCTGGCCCCCGGCGAATCGATTTATGGACGTTTGCTGGCGGCGTTGATCTTCTTCATCGTGTCCGGGTTCATCGTAGGCTGGGTTAATCCGGAAGCCTGGGGGATGGCGGGAATCATGGCCTGGGGCGGCATGCTGATGGGTGTGAGTATGCTTCTGAGCCGGGAGGGCAGCCTAATTGAGGGAATTATGCTGCTTACGCTGCCGGTGCTGGTCTCATTAGCTGCCGGATATGCCGGTTTCTTAGCCCGCCACAAATTACCGCGGCACAACCACAACCACAAAGCCGGCTAGCAAGTTCATTCAGGAAACTAATCCAGCTTTTTCACCATATAAGCCCCCACCCGCCCATACCCGAACTCCGCTCGGTAGTATTCCCTCGCTCCCACCCCGCTCAACACTGCTATTTGCGGCGCGTGGAATTCTTCCCGCGCTATCTTCTCCGCCGCCGCCATTAACGCCTTGCCGAAGCCCTTGTGCTGGGCGGCATCAGGGTTCTGGCCGCTTAACGGGACTTCCTGGCCATAAACATGTAACTCGCGGACGCAGGCGGTTTTGGCGCCTTCCGGCAGAGGCACGCCCGGCAGAGATTTGTCCTGGATTCTTAGGCGCAGCAGACCGAACAGGGTTTCATTATCGTCCTCGTAGGAGAGGAATATTTCAGTACCGCCGCCGGCCCGATACTCCGACCTTACAAGGTGAGCGTCCCCGGCGATGGTTCCGCCTCGGACCCGGTGGCCGAATTCCCGGCAGCGGGTGCATTTACATTCCTTGCCCGCATCTTTGAGCCGCTGTTTTACCTGTCCCCTCAGTGAATCTTTCGGTCCGGCTACGATATATTTGGCGGGGATGTCCCGTAGGACGCGGGGGATGCGCATATAGCGGGGGACATAGCTTTTAATGTCGCCGATGAGTTGCACAAGACGTTCAAATTCATATGGCTGGTAACGGCCTTCCTTCCACCATTTTTCGAGTTCAGTGCCTTCGATAACCATGGTGGGGTATATTTTAAAGCCGTCCGGGCGGAAACGTTCGTCGTCAAAAAGCAGCCGGGCCATTTCCAGGTCTTTCTCCGGGGTCGATCCGGGCAGTCCGGGCATCCAGTGATAGTAAACCTTCATCCCGGCATCCCGGAGCAGCGCTGTAGCCGTTACAACGTCTTTCACGGTATGTCCGCGCTGCACCAGCCGGTAAATTTCGTCATCCAGCGCCTGTACGCCCAACTCGACCCGGGTGGTACCGAAATCCAGCATGCGCTCAACCTGTTCCGGCCCGCACCAGTCCGGCCTGGTCTCAATGCAAAGCCCGGTGCAGCGGTGCGCCGCGGTCTCGTTGCGCTGCTTGGCTTCTTCAAGGTCGGCCGAAACTGATCCGTTCATGGCGTCGTAACAGGTCTTGATGAACTGGTACTGGTAATCCCTGGGGTAGGCCAGGAAGGTGCCACCCATCACGATAAGTTCGATCTTATCCGTGGAGTGCCCCATTTCTTCAAGCACGCCTACTCGGATATTTATCTGCTCCGCGGGGTCGAAATCACAGGAGCGCGCCCGGATGACTGCCGGGGATTCCGGAGTATAACTCTGGGGCATCTCTGCGAAAGTGGGGCAGTAAATGCATTTTCCGGGGCAGTGGATGGGGGCGGTCATCACCGCGATGGGCGTGACGCCTGATATGGTCCTGGCGAATTTTTTCATGCAGGTTATTGTTTCTTTATGCTTTCTTCAAGCCTTATCTTCACTTCTTTGAGTTGTACCAGATCGATGTTGTGTTTAATATCGGGGGATTCCTTCTGAAGGTGCGGCAGGATGCTTTCCAGGTCCGCGATAACGTGATTGACCTGGTTCAGGAGCATTTCGTCATGCAGTTTATTTAGCGCGTGAACGGCGTTGTGTTTGTTGAACATGGTTTTTTGCCCCCTTGTTTGGATGCTTTACTTATCTTAGCAAATTCAGGTATTCTTCACATAATCGCAATGAAAGAACAAGCTCAAATATTCGATAAAATTGCCCCCGGCTGGTACGGCTTCCGCCACCGAACTATTTTCAATACGAACTTGAGAGAATGGCGGGTGAATGGAAATCAGGAAGGTTATTGAACGTGGGTTGCGGCCACGGCCCGGATTTTGTGCCTTTCAAAGATAATTTTGAACTGCATGGTATCGATTTTTCGATGGAAATGCTTCGGCAGGCGCGAAGGTATTCAGCAAAATTCGGGTTTTACGCCCATCTGGTCCACGCCGATATGACCGATTTGCCATATAACGACGGCAGCTTTGACCATGCGATCGCGATTGCGTCAGTTCACCACCTGAAAGGACGGACAGAGCAATTAAAAGCCCTGCGGGAACTTTACCGTGTGCTCAAACCTGGCGCGGAATCACTGCTGACCGTTTGGAACCGCTGGCAGAGGCGGTTCTGGTTCGCAGGTAAAGAGACGCTGGTGCCGTGGAAAAGCAAGACCGAAACGCTGGACAGATATTATTACCTTTTCAGTTATACGGAGATCGCCGGACTGGCCCGCGATGCAGGTTTTGTTGTACTGGAAGAATTCCCGGAGCACAGCTATCATGGCCCGTTTAAGACGTTTTCCCGTAATATTTGCCTGAGATTGAAAAAACGGCCATAAATCAGACTTAAAAAGCATTGACAAAACACGGGAATCCGCCTACTATTTCATGAATAGACTTTGTGTATCGAAAAGGAGCTTTTTCAGGATGTTTGCGCAGGTCGTATGTAAATCTTGCGGCGCCATGGGCCAGTTCTCAGTCCTTGAGGGCAACTATGAGGGCCCCTACAAATGCTTTAAGTGTAAAGCGCTCTACAAAGTAGAGATCACCGGCGGTAAAATTATCACCCAGGAACCGATGGCTGAATCCGAGCTTGAAGAAATAAAGGCCCGGAAGGAAGCCGAAAAGAAGGGCATCCCCTACGTACCCCCCGCCCAAAAAACCACCCAGGTATCCCAGATGCCTGGCCAGCCCCCTGCTGCGGATGCTAAACCGGCGATGCCGAAACCGGCCCCGTTCCAGTGGCCGCAGCCCTCCGCGCCAAAACCTAAAGCCCCCGCGCCCACTAACGCGCCTTCCCATGCCCCGTTCCAATGGCCGCAACCCCCCGGCTCCACTCCCAAGCCGCCGGCCGCACCTGCGACTGCTCCTCCCGCTGCGCCTCCTCCTGCCACGAATACTCCGGCCACCCCGCCTAACACGGCGCCCGCGGCTCCCCCTCCCGGCAGTATTCCGGGAGCGATGCCCAAGCCGGCGCCGTTTAAATGGCCGCCGCTTCCCCCGCCGCCGAAGCACTAATTTGATATAGGGAGCAGGATTATGCCGATAGTATCAATCGACATGTATGAAGGCCGGACTGTCGAGCAAAAAAGACAGTTAGTGAAAGAGATTACTGCGGCTTTTGTAAATGTGGGTACACCCGCCGCGGCGGTACATATTGTGATGCGGGACATGCCGCGGCACAATTACGGCGATGCCGGCATCCTGGGATCAGATAAAGTAAAATAGGTATTTAGTAACACTGGATTTTAATTAGGTAAAAACCGGGCTGTTTTTCCGGAGTCAATCCGGCAGCCCGGTTCTTTTATTGTCTGGAAATACGCTGCTTTACAGCATCAACAGGTTGGAGATCTGAAGGCCCAGCCAGATCAGCGGAATTACAAACAGCGCGATATTGTGTACCCGGTTGGCTTTATCGTTTAACTTCTTTTCCACAAAATACAGGGCGATCAGGCTGCTGACAGCGCACAGCGCCAGTGTAAAGTAGTTGAACAGCATGAACCGGTCGCCGAACGTGAGGTAGGCAAGGGGAGGCAGCGATGACGTCATGTTCAGGTGGAACAGGATTAAGCCGGTAAGCGCGCCCGTGCTTATTGTCAGGCGCGGCAGGATTTTATCCGGGCCCATTACCAGTGACAGCATGCCCACCAGCAAGATGGTCAGCGCCGGCAGAATTATCTTCAGGATAGCCGCAGTGGCGGAACGGTGTATCCCAATTGAAAAGACGTATTTGGAAAAGGTGGTGTCATAGGGCTGGTAGTAGTGGTTTTCCACTCGCGCATCCCAGCCGTCCATTTCCCACCCCGCCACTTGCACCGCCGGGTCCAGCCCGCTATCTTCGCGGCTGACGACGTAAACCTGGGTGTTGACGGTCTGCTCTTTATCTTCGATTTCGATCGTCAGGTTATGGCGGTCGAAGGGGTAATTACTAAGGTTAAGATTATCCGCCAGTGAGGCCTGGATCCGGTAAAATTTTAGCGTAGGTTCATCTGCTGATTTATCCAGCGAAGTAGCGCGCCCATTGGAAAACTCGAAGCTACCGGGGCTACTGGCGTTATCCGAAGTAAACGAGAGATAAAAATCAATTGTAAATGAGCCTGTTGCAGTCTCGAACTTGCCCACGTTCAGGACGTAAACCCCAACTTTGATGGGAATCGGCCCGCTGGAATTATCGGTGGCGGGCAGGATAACGGTGAATTGGGATTGAGCGGGGTCGATTTCCGCGGCCCATACTTCATCAGTGAGGACGCTGATGAGAGACGCCAGAAAAACCATAGTGACCAGGCAGGGGATTAATTTTCTGAGCAGGGGTGACTTTGCAAGACGAGACATTGGTAAAATTTTAAAACAGTACAGTCTTCATGTCAAGAAAATTGGGGCAAAGGGAAGTGGGGCATTGCACGCATTAGTACTAAAAATGATCTGAAATAGAACAACTGTTCTTGATTTTAGTCCCTTGTCCGACTATACTGAAGCCATGCTGATTACCCGTGCGATGGATATGGACGAAAGGCTGGACACGCTGGCGCTGGGGGCAGAATTTGATCTCTGCGGCTGCGGGACGCGCACGCCGCCTTCCTCTCACCGCTTCATCTACAACGCCGCTCTGCCCACCGGCGGCTGTATGCCGCTCTTTAAAGTCCTCCAGTCCAACGCCTGCATCAATGACTGCGCTTATTGTGTGAATCAGGCCGGACGAGATACCCGGCGTTCGTCTTTCCAGTCAGAGGAACTGGCCCGCCTGTTTATGGACCTTTACCGCAAGAAACTGGTGCAGGGTTTGTTCTTAACCTCGGCCATCGATAGAGAAGCCTCGCGCATGCAGCAGGAAATGCTCAAGACGGTAGAAATCCTGCGGCGGAACTATAAGTTCACGGGCTACATCCACCTGAAGATGCTGCCCGGTGCCTCCAGGGATTTGATCGAAGCCGGCTGCCGGATGGCGAGCAGAGTTTCGGTCAACATGGAAGCGCCCACCCCCGGCCACCTGGCGCGGCTCAGTTCCAAAAAGGACCTGTATAACGGCATTATGAACCCTATGCGCTGGGCGAAACAAATCATGACCGCCAGCAAGGGACTGGTGCCATCCGGGCAGACCACCCAGTTTGTGGTTGGGGCGAGTGGGGAAACCGACCGCGATATTGTGAAATCGACAGCCGCATTATATGGCGAGTTTGGCCTGCGCCGGGTTTATTTTAGCGCCTACCGGCCAATCACCGGTTCCCGGCTGGAGGACGTGCCTGCCGCCCCGCCTATGCGCGAACACCGCCTTTATGAAGTGGACTGGCTGTTGCGCGTCTATGGTTTTTCAAGCCGGGAAGTGGAACTGGCCCTGGATTCAAACGGGCAACTACGGCTTTCCCAGGATCCCAAGGTGACTATTGCCCGGAAACAGCCATGGCTTTTTCCGGTGGACATCAACACCGCACCGTACGATGATATTGTCCGGGTTCCGGGAATCGGACCGGTTTCCGCCAAAAGAATCATGACCGCCCGGAGCGGACACATCATCGA
The DNA here is from genome assembly GCA_025358235.1 of Chloroflexota bacterium. Lineage (GTDB taxonomy): Bacteria > Chloroflexota > Dehalococcoidia > Dehalococcoidales > RBG-16-60-22 > JACPQH01. The sequence continues at coordinate 3,611 of JANYKH010000075.1, read as the reverse complement.
TTCGCTGGAAACCTTGAAGAAGATGAGGGTGGTGGTGAAACGAGCGGCGCCTTTCATCTGGTTTAAAGGCATGAGCCAGGACGACCGGCAGTTGTCGTTTATGCCGGAACTGGAAGATGAAATGACGGCAGGAAAACCCTCTCTGGCGCCGTTTTAACCCCGGTAGCCGGGGCACCCAGCCGGGTAAAATTTTCCTGGAAATATTTTACTGCCTGATTTTCGATCTGTTTTATGGCTTCAATATTGGGCGGGTTTTGATTTTGCCCCGGCATTCCCTTGAGAATATCGGCTGTCTTTGCAATATCTCCGCCGGTGGCCTGATAAAGCCGGTACATAATGGGGAAATGACGCAGATAAGTCATCTGAAAAGCGATAAACGCGTTGTTCAGTTGGTCCGGCTTGACGCCGTAAATGTCCTTCAGAATGTGGCCCATGTCGTTGAGAATAAGGTCTTTGCGGGTCCGTGTCTCGCTTTCGTTAAACGAACCGGCGCGATAGGCGGCGTAGAGATCGCTGAGTTTGGCATAATATTCGGTGTAGACTGCGGACTCGCGTATTTTAACGGAAAGGTTATATTGCAAATCCCGGTGTACTCCGGAGTTTTCCCCGAATTTCTGCCCTGTAAACCGGAGAGCCAGGGCGTAGCCCATTACTTCCGCAGAAGGCTCGCTAAGGGATAAAGGCGGGTTAACTTGTTCATGCCAGTCTTCATGAAAGACTACCTCGATAAACCGCCACAGGGGGGAATCCATCAGGGATTTGGTCACATCCGTGCCCACGCTGGCGACCGCCGGCACTTCATAAAAGAAAAAATCATATTTGCTGCGGTCAAGAGTCACATTTTCCGATTTGCCGTGTCCGAAGCCTAATAGGGAATCACCGGATGAATAGGGCAGCTCGAAGATCGGTGCATAAAAATAATAGTCATAAGATTGCTGCTGCGGACTGTATTGTTTGAAATTGGAAGTCTCATGCAGGCCGAATTGCTGCTCAAATTCCTTCATTTCCCGGATAAGCTGCATGCGGAAATCAGGAGTATCCGTGTATTCCGGCGCGCAGGCGGGCAGGAACGAAAGAAAACAGGTTAACGAAAGGCAAAAGAGCGCGAATTTGGCCCAGAATTTGGTCGTCATATTTACATCATATTCTGGCCCGGGGTTCAAATGCTATATTTGTTATCTCCCGGTCATCTTCATCTGCGCTTTTTGCAGTTCCAGCCTTAATTGCATTGCCAGTCCGGTTTCAAACGCCGTTTTGGCCAGTTTGACCATCCCGGCTATCTGCCCGGCGCTGCTGGCGGCGTGGGCTTTGCAGATGATGCCGTTCAACCCGAGCAGGGGCCCCCCCTCCACCCCGATTTTGGGGGTCAGCAAATCATAGAGTTGCCGGCCGATCTGTTCCAGGTCTTCGGAGCTTAGTTTGGCTTTCAATTGCTGCACCAGCCATTCGTGAAGGTGGTAGCCCAGACCCTCCGTGAATTTCAGGAGGACATTACCTGTGAAACCGTCACAGACCACCACGTCAGCCTTTCCGTCCGTAATATCGTGCCCTTCCACGTTGCCGATAAAGTTCACGCCGCATTTGGAAAGGAGATCATCAGCTTCCTCCAGCACTCCGGTGTCGGCTGAGTTGCCGATATTCAGCAAGCCGACCGTGGGATTTGAGATATTCAGGAAAAGTCGCGCGTAAACGCTGCCTGCCACGGCGTAATTCACATAGTGGTACGGCTGTGACCCGGTGTTGCCGCCAACATCCACTATGACGGTTTTGGGCGTCAATCCAAGAAACGGGCCGCCGATGATAGGCCGGTCAATGCCGGGCAAAGCGCCAAGGTAACTCATCCCGGCCACCGTTAACGCTGCCATCGGCCCCGCGCTGACAAAGGCGTCCGCGCGGCCTTCCTTGAGCAGGCGCGCTCCGATAGCGATGGTGCTGCCGGGTTTGCGGCCCACGGCCAGGGCGGCCGGTTCATTTTCTCGGATGATCTCCGGAGCATCGATAATCTGAATAAAAACATCGCCGGTAGACAGGGCGGCCAGTTCATTTTTAATATTGCCTTCAAGGCCGATAAGAATCAGGTCGATATTATGTTCCCTTGCGCCCTGTACCGCCCCCAGGATAATTTCCGATTGCCCCCTGTTCCCGCTCATGGCATCGACGGCAATCCGCGGGCGGCTCGTATCATGAATAGTCATGGCTGACTCCTTTAAATTCAAACGATTTTTATTTATCTGCCTGCATTTTACTCTCTAAATGGGCCGTGGGGAAATGCCAGCCACGCCTGAATTGCGTAAATTAATATCATTCTTTAGTCCCGTCGCTGTTGTCATACTTGTCCGGGACAGCTACAATGGCATATCGGATTATGGTGATTTACAACCGGTATATTCTGATTCTGGCATCGTTAATGCTCGCGTCTTGCGTGCTGCTGGTCTGGCTTGGCGTGGAAAGACTGGATGCCTATTTGACTGTTTACGTCGTCGAAACGCTGGCGGTCAGTGAACTTTACCGGCGTTTCAATCCCGTTGCAAGGCGGGGACTGGCCGTTATTTCCAGTATGCTTTTTGCCGCTTTTGTAGTTGTTATGATCATCCAATTATTGCGCATTATTCTGGGGCTGGCTTAACTAACTTTCCAAAATGAACTCTTGTCGCATCTCAAATTCCATGACAATATACCGACCATTTGGTAAAATAGTATTATAAATGGTGCGGATGTTATATAATCTGAATCAATTCTTTTAGTTGCGCATAACGGTCGGGATTTAGTTTAAGATGGCCAATAATATTAAAGATATCCTGGGAGCGTTCCGCAAGGCAGGTTCGGCGGGCAACTCGTCCTCTTCTCCCTACAAGTGGCGGGCAGTTGATCCGTCGCTGAAAGGGCAGGAGCAAACACTGTTTGGACTTTGCGGTTCCTGCATGCAGCGTGACTGTGCTACGCTGGTGCATCTGAAAGACGGCGTGGTATGCGATATCGAAGGTAACCCTGATTCTCCGCCTAACTACGGCTCGATGTGCGGCCGAGGCCGCTCGGAAATCATGAGCCTGTACAACCCTTACCGCGTCAAAACCCCCCTCATCCGCACCAACCCCGAAAAAGGACTGGAAATCGATCCTAAATGGCGGGAAGCCACCTGGGATGAGGCTCTGAATCTTGTCGCAGATAGATTTAAGAAAATTCGGGAAAAAGACCCCCGCGGTCTGATGGTCCTCGAGGGTTTCGGCAACCGTGACTCGATGCTCCGCAAGGAGTTTTTGAAGGCTTTCGGCACGCCTAACGAAGTCGGCACACACGGTCCGCTGTGCACAATCCATTATGCTTCTAACCTGGTACACGCGGCCATGCCGGAAGCAATCGCCGATATGGAACATACCGAATACCTGGTCTCTTTCGGTCGCTCACTGGGGCCCAACTTCGCCACTACATCCGCTACCCGCCGCTTTGCCAAAGCAATGGCCCGGGGTATGGAACTGGTGGTGATCGACCCCCGTAGTTCCTACGAGGCTTCCAAAGGAGACTGGATTCCAATCCGTCCCGGCGCCGACTTTGCCTTTCTACTGGCGATGGCCCATGTCATCATGCACGAAGCGCTTAAATTCGACGTGGGG
>JANYKH010000051.1 GCA_025358235.1 Chloroflexota bacterium | reverse complement strand
TAGAATAGTGAAACATGCGGGGTTGGGCGTCCGCTTCCACGATTTGAGGCATACCTACGCTTCATTGATGTTGGCAGCTGGTGTCCATCCGAAAATAGTCTCAGAGGCATTGGGACACAGTACCGTGGCTATCACCCTGGACATCTACAGCCACGGCGCTCCCGGACTCCAAAAGGCTGCCGCGAAGCAGCTAGACTCCGTGCTGCCGGTGGGAGTGTCCCAGCGTCAAACGAGCGTCAACGGGGTCGGCGGTGGCACAGTTTAGATATGAATGCGCCCGTAGCTCAGCGGATAGAGCATCGGTCTTCGAAACCGGTGGCCGTGGGTTCGAATCCCACTGGGCGCACCATTAACCCCCCAGCCTGCTAACCTCCGCCCCCAATCCTCGTTATACTTTCAACAAACACCTTTTGTTTGACTTTTATTCCAGATTCAATGTACGCTCAAATAATACTTAAGCATATTCTTATGCCTTGATTGGAGTCACGTAATGAAGTTCATCGCGCTTGTATTTGCCACAATATTTATTTTAACAACCTTTTCTTGCGGCCAATCCCCCACCCCCATTCCTACCCCCACCATAACCACCCCCGCACCTAAACCGACTACTCCCGCCGTTACGGTTCCAGCTCCCACCACACCCGCGGCGGTTAGCCCCACACCCACCTCCACACCTTCCCCAAAACCTCTGGGGGAAAAATTCCCGATTACTTTGAAACTTAAAAAAGGTGATGCCCAGGAGATCAAGTATTCCGTCACCCAGCAAACCTTTCAGACGGTGACAGGCCGCCCCACCGCCATCACCCAGAGCACCAATATCACGTTTTACATGACCGTTAAAGATATTGATCCCGCAGGTACTCTGACCTGTCAATTTACTTATAAAACTGTCGCTTTCCGCATGACCGGCGGCTCTACTGACCTGCAATATGATTCGGAAAGCCCGGCTGGATCAGCCGCAGACGCCAACCCCCTGGCCCTCGTTTACGACCTGTTCATCGGCGAGAGTTTCCAGACAAAGGTTTCGGCTAATGGCACCATTGAGGAAATCAAGGGAATCGATGAACTGTTCGTCGTGTCTACTGAGATGGTGGGCATGCAGCCCGGCGAGTCAAAGGATGCGCTGATTCAACAGTTAACGGAAATGTTCGGCGTAAAAGCCATGAAAGACACGCTCCAGTACATGTGGAACGTCATTCCGCGTACACCCGTTGCCATAGGCGAATCCTGGACCAGACAAACCGAAGGCCCATACAACACCTCTATTCAAAACAACATCTCCCTCTCCGGCCGGAATAACGGAGTTGCCGCCATCGGCATAAATTCAAACTTCCAGACCCGGCCTGAAGGAACCGACCTTCAACAGGGGCGCATCATCGCCAACTACCAGTTCACCGGCCAAATTTCCGGCAGTGTCAATGTCAACGAATCCAACGGGTTTTCCGGAGACGGCAGCCTAGCGCAAAGTCTGACCGGCCGGATTTCGGCTTATAACCTGGATACCGGCGCACGTTCTTCAGTACCGCTGCACACGGAAACCAAAATTATTTTCAGTTCCACTGATGCTCCGCCCAATGTCCTTATCCCCCGCAAGCCTCTGAGGATGGCCGTCTATTCCAGCCCCACCCAGTACTACACCATCTCTTACCCCTCCGCCTGGGGCGTCAACGAGGAAAATCCTGCGGAGGTTCAATTCGGCATCCCCTCCAACATGACAGCTAATAATGTCCTGTTCTACCAATTGCGGGTAAGAGTGGACAAAGTAGCCGTCGATTCGACGGCGACAGACTATCTGGCGACCGCTAAAAGCAATTTGATGAAAAGGGCTGGCACGGCCAACTGGAATTTCGTTTCAGCTAATGAGACATTATCAGCGGGCGCCGTGACCGGTTACCGCTTCGAATATACCTTCACGGAAAATACGGAGAAAATGGCAGGAATAGGCGTCCTGGTTAAAAAGGGCGGCCAGGGCTATTATGCCGTTTTCGAGGCGCTTGAATCCAAATGGGACCGTCTCAAACCGGCGGCGGGCGTATCCATTAACAGCTTTATTGCCCCCAATGTGTTGACCGGCGTTTATGCCGGCCCGGCCTTCTCTGTTACTTTACCCAAGGGTTGGAGCGCCATACCGACCCCGGCTGAAAACAAACCATTAATTTTCAGTTCGGCCCTCGGCCAGCCGATAATTTCAGGTGAAATCAACGTAAACGCTGACCCCAAAACCACGAATTCCAAAGATTTTGCCACTACCAGCTTTATTTCTAAAATACTCCCGGAAACCGGTTTAAAACTGATCAAAGAAGGTGATTTTACCTTTAACGACGGCTCCGTGGGATATGAACTGATTATTACCGCCGGGTCCGGAGCTGATTTGGTTAGGGTACGGTTTATTATCCTCGTCAAAGGGGGCAAGGCCTACACTGTCCTGTTCACCGGCACTGAGGCAGCGCAGGACGCCCAGTCTGAAGCTGTTACCCAGATGATGAAAACCTTTGCAGCGAAGTAGAGGAGAACCGGTCCCCTACCTCACCGTAACGGTTGAACCCTGCCCGTCTTTGACCACGTCAATGCGGGTGGGGAAAGCTTCTCTCAATTCCTCGATATGGGTGATGACCAGCACTTTCTGAAAATCGTCCTGGATGGAATTGATCGCCTCTTTGAGCTTCTCGATGCCGCCGGCGTCCTGAGTGCCGAACCCCTCATCGATAATCAAGGTGGGGAGGGGCGCGCCCGCGCGCCGCGCCAGCAGTTTGGACAGCGCGATGCGGATGGCAAAATTGATTCTGAAAGCCTCGCCGCCGCTGAACATTTCATAAGGGCGTGTGCCCATTTCATCCGCGATGTTAATGTCCAGCGTCTCGACGGTGTTGCCTTTCTTGTTTTCCTTCTGGGTATCGAAGCGCAGGTGCATGCGGTTATCCGTCATCCGGCCCAGCAGTTTGTTGGCCTCATCCTCAATGTCCGGCAAGGCCTGCTCAATCAACAGCGCCTGAACCCCGGTCTTGCCGAAGGCTTTGGCTAGTTCGCCATAGACCCCTTCAAGTTTGGCGAACTCATCTCTCTGAATCGATTGCGCCCGTGACTTGTTTTCCATTTCCGCGCAGTTAACCAGCCGTTGATTCAGAGTCCAAACCGCCTGGCGGGATTGCTCGCAGTCCTGTTTCTCTTTACGGAGAACAGCATCGGATTCGGCGTACATTTTCTCATATTCCGGCAGCCGTATGATTTCTCCGCTCAACTGCGCTGACCGGGTATTTTCAGTCTCAAGGCGCCTTTTTGATTCATCAAGGGCGTTGTTGAGACGTTCCTGGTTTTGCTGTTCCGCCGCGATGTTCTTGCGGGCTTCTTCCAGACGTAATTTCTGCTGTTGGAAAACTTCCAGGTCGGTGAGAGCATGACGGGCCTGTTCGTGTTTTTCCGAACTGTACCCTATCTGACTGATCTCCACTTCGAGTGCTTTTAGGGATTCCCTTTCCGCGGCGGCATACTGCCGGGCGTCTATCCGCGCCTGCACTTCAGCCAGGTGTTTAGTCAGCCCGCCAAGTTCGATTTCAGCCTCCAGACAGTCATTAATCTGGCGGCTTAAAACAGCCTGTTTGTTGGTATTGGCAGACTTCTTTTGCTCCAGATCGGCTTCCGCAGAGGTGACTTCTTTTTTCAAGGCATCAAGCTGGTCTCTTTTCGCGCCAAGTTGTTTCTCGGTATCTGCAAGCGACTGAATTTTGACGGCTCTTTCTGCAGCAAACTTGGCCTCGATAAGATGCAGGCCGGAGACCTCAAGACCGCGTTCGCACAGAGGGCATTTCGCCTCGTGTTGACCTGACAGCATCTTGATTTTGTCGGCGATTTCTATAGATTCCCGCTCAAGCTGGCTGCGGCCGCTCTGCAAACGGCTCACTTCTTCCAGCAATAATTGCTGTAACTCTTTTCTGACCTTTAATAATTCGGCGTTTTCCGCCGTTTTCTTTAAGACTGCTTCGGTTATTTCCAGTTCCTGTTTGAGCCCGGGCAGTTTGTGCAGCCGGTTTTCCAGGTCTTTAATCCGAGTCTGGAACACCGTGCGGTCGCTAACGAGGGATTGTTCCGCGTGCTTGACGGCCATTTCCAGTTCATGTTCGCGCTGGTTCAGGCTACTCAACCGCCTTGAGTCCTGGAAAAGTTGTTCATTAACCCGGCGAGCTTCGGCGTACCGCGCAAATCCGGCTTCAATATCCAGCCCCGCCGCAATGAGACTTTGATAATCCCGTACTCGCCCGGACTGGGCCTTTAACTGGTCTTCCCAGAGCTTGATATCGCTCTGCAGAGTTTTAAGCCGCGATTGGACATGATCTAATTCCTGCTTTTTCTGCTCCAGAAGTTCTTTTTCCCGGCCCAGCTCTTTCAGGCTTAATTCCTGCTTCGTCACCTCTTCAGTCAATTGGGCCAGCCTGGCATTCTGGATGGCCAGTTCCGCCTCAATGCCGGGTTTCAGCGCCAACGCCGCGGCAATTTCCACCAGGGATTTTTCAAGACCTGCCTTGTCTGATTCATACTTTTTCTGGAGCGCTTTCGCCTGCGCTTCGAGTTCATCGTAAAAGGATAGGCCCAGAATAGTTGTTAGAACTTCCTTGCGTTTGGCGGCGGTCTGTCGGGTAAATTCATCAGCGCGCCCCTGCCGTAGGTAGGCGCTGTTCACAAACGTATCATAGTCCATATGCAGGACTTCATTCGTAATCTTATCCTGTGTCTGACCCAATGTACCGCCGCTGATTGAGCGGGGTACGTCTCCGTCCATCACGTAGAGTTCAAGGATGGATTGACCGGCACCACTGGCCTTCTTGGGCCGGGCACGCTTGCGGAGAATCAGGTAATTATCAGAGCCTGATTTGAATTCAAACTGAACTTCCATTTCCTGGGCGTGCGCATTCATCAGATCGTCCGCGCTGACGTTCCCCCGTGCTTCGCCCCAGAGCGCCCAGGTCATGGCGTCAATAAGGGCAGACTTGCCGTTGCCGTTGTCGCCGGAAAGACAGGCCAGGTGGATGCTGGTGAAATCCAGCGGCGGGATTTGGCGGTAACACATGAAATTGCGGAGGCTGAGTCTGACTGGTATCATTTTTCACTAATCCTTGAGCCTATTTTACCATAAAACCCACGCACAAACCCCTGCACTGGCCTTCTCGTAAAAATTGCGTACTCCCCATTTGCCGGTGATAATTGCTACGGTTTTCTCCGGCGGGTATAATCAAATTATGGAAATCAAACCCTTGCACGCCTGGGACGTGTCTCCCGGCGAGGCCATCCGGATTCAAATAACCCTCGCGGGAAACGTGCAAACCTCCGGCGAAATCAGCCATCCGCTGCTTGTTGCCGGTGTGGATGTGGCGGTAGACCGGTTCCGAAAAACAGGTACCGCTTCCGTCGTCGTTTTAAGCTTTCCTGATTTGAAAGTGGTTGAGACCAGGATCCACCGCGGGCCCGTGACTTTTCCTTACATTCCCGGCCTGCTCTCCTTCCGTGAAATCCCCCTGCTGGTAAAGGCTTTTGAACAGGTCACACTAATACCTGACATAGTGCTGGTTGACGGTCAGGGCATTGCCCACCCCCGCCGCATGGGACTCGCCACCCACCTGGGCTTGATGCTGGATGTCCCTACCATTGGCTGCGCCAAGAGCCGCCTGTGCGGCGTTTTCGCCGAACCATGCCTCGATTCGGGGTCATTTTCACCGCTCCTGGATGATGCCGGAGAAACCATCGGCGCGGCAGTGCGCACGCGTAAAAACATCAAACCGATTTTTATTTCCCCGGGACATCAAATAAGCCTGGATCAATCGATATTCTGGACTCTCCAGTGCTGCGGCAAATACCGCCTGCCGGAGCCCACCCGCCAGGCCCATATTGCCGCTAAATCAAGTTTAATTTCTGCTTAAAGCAGTTGAGGTAAAAATGCAGGAACTGAAACAGGTCATCAAGGGATTACAGGGCCGCATCGCCGATGCCATGGAGCATCTTTGACCTGGCTAAAAGAGAAAAAACGATAGCGGAACTTGAAGCCAAATCCGCCGTGCCGGGGTTCTGGGACGATCAGGCCGGCGCTCAATCGGCGATGAAACAGATCACTGATCTGCGACGGACCGTCCAGCCGTGGCGCGAGATTGAAAAAAGAATCAACAGCGTCTCCGAGTTGGTGCCCCTCGCCGAGGAAGACCCCTCCCTCTCAGGCGAACTGGAAGCTGAGGTACAGTCCATTTCCGAACGGCTGGAGGAGTTAGAATTCCAGCGCGCTTTTAACAGCCCTTATGACGCCCGGAACGCCCTCCTTTCCATACACGCCGGCGCCGGGGGAACAGAATCACAGGACTGGGCAGAGATGCTAATGCGGATGTACCTGCGGTGGGCGGAGCGGCGGGGCTACAAAGCGGAGATATTGGACGAATCGCCAGGGGAGGAAGCGGGGATAAAAAGCGCCATCGTCTCCATCACCGGCGATTATGCCTACGGCTATTTAAAGTCAGAGCACGGCGTCCACCGGCTGGTACGGCTGTCCCCCTTTGACGCGGATCATGCCCGCCATACTTCCTTCGCCCTGGTTGAAGCTATGCCGGAAGCCCTGCCGGACCAGGATGTTACCCCGGCCGCCACCGATTTGAAAGTGGAAACCTACCGGTCCAGCGGCCCCGGCGGACAGCACATGCAGAAAACCAACAGCGCCATCCGCATCACCCACGTGCCGACCGGCATCGTGGTAACCAGCCAGAGCGAGCGTTCCCAGCATCAGAACCGGGAAATCGCGATGAAGTTATTGCAATCGCATCTGCTGGAAATAGAAATTAGACGCCGGGAAGCAGAAAGGCTTAAACTTAAAGGGAAGCGGGTGGAAGCGGGGTGGGGCAACCAGATACGCAGTTACGTCCTCCATCCTTATAAAATGGTGAAAGACCACCGCACGGACTTTGAAAAAGGGAATGCTGAAGCTGTTCTTGATGGCGATCTTGACGGTTTCATTAACGCTTATCTCAGGTCAATAATAGGGCAAGATAATGAATAAAAAACTTTTTCTTTTCGTCTTTAGTCTTTTGGCTCTGCTGAGTATCCTGGCGCCGTTCCCCGCTCTGGCGGCCGGCCCCCGGGTGATCAGCAGTTCAGTACAGGTGACATTCCCCACCACCCTCACGTTCAAAATCAGTGCCCAAAGTGATGCAAATATCAGTGATATCCGCCTGCAATATCAGGTTCAGCAATTCAGTTTCGCCCAGGTTACCGCTGAAGGGTTTGTAGAATTAAACCCCGCAAAGGACGTCCAGAGCAGCTGGACCTGGGACTTGCGCCGCAGCGGCGGATTACCCCCCGGCACCAAAATCAAATACTGGTGGTTAATTACTGACACCGCCGGCACCGTTTTCAAATCAGAGCTCGCCACCGTCAGCTTCGATGATACCCGCTATAAATGGCGTCAATTGACGCAGGGAAAAATTACCCTTTACTGGTATACCGGGGATGACGCTTTTGCGGCGAAACTTATGGCGGCTTCCCAGCAGGCTGTTGACCGCATGTTGAAAGACGCCGGCGCCCAGCTGGAACAGCCGGTTACTCTTTATATCTACGGCAATTCCAACGACCTGCGCGGCTCGATGATATTCCCCCAGGATTGGACGGGTGGCGTGGCATTTACGGAATATAATGCCATCGCGATAGGCATCGCTACCAACCAGCTTGATTGGGGTATGGGCGCCATCGCCCACGAACTCACACACTTGCTCGTGCGGCAAATGACCGCCAATCCTTATAACGATTTACCGACATGGCTGAATGAGGGGCTGGCAATGTATGCCGAAGGCAGCCTTGACCCATCTTATGTCAATCTGGTAAACCTGGCCACCAAACAAAACCAGTTGATTTCCGTGCGCAGTCTGGTGAGCCCTTTCTCCGCTTATGGTGATCAGTCGGCTCTGGCTTACGGCGAGAGCTATCGCTTGATCGAATTCCTCGTGAGTAAATACGGCCAGCCAAAAATGACTGAACTGCTGGGCGTCTTCAAAAAAGGCAGCGACTATGACCCCGCTTTCATCAAGGTCTACGGCTTTGATATGGACGGGCTTAATAACCTCTGGCGCAAGGAATTGGGACTGCCTCCTGCCCCCACTACCGGCCCTTTGATCATCCCTCAAGTAACTATTATCGCGTCTCCCACCCCCACATCTCCCGTAACCGGTGCTCCTCCAACTTCTCTACCCCCGGCACCTCCGGCGACTGCAACGGCTACGGCAACGACGACACCCATAACTCCGGCTTCGGCAACACCCTCACCGCCTGCCAGTCAGACCTCATCCGGTGACCGGCCCGGCCCGTTGATGATTGTGATTATCGTGGTTTTTGTGTTGGCGCTCCTTGCCGGGATTTATGTCATGGCCAGGAAATGGGTATGGAAAAGCAAGACTTAAAAAAGTCTTTTACCATCCGGGAGCTGCCTAATGAAGACAGGCCGCGGGAGCGCCTGCAAAAAGTCGGGGCGGAAAGCCTCTCCGCGCAGGAACTTCTCTCGGTAATAATGGGGCGGGGCATCGCCGGCGAATCGGTAATGGTGACCGCCCAGCGGCTGCTCGACAGGTTTGGCGGACTGAAAGGGCTTAGCGGCACAACAGTTGAAGAACTGTGTACGGTTAGAGGCATCGGTCTGGCCAAAGCATGCCAGCTTAAAGCGATTTTTGAGATCGCCGCCCGAGTAAGATCCACCGAAGTCTCCGAAAAACCAGTCATCAAAACACCGGAAGATGTTTCGAAATTGGTGCAGGAAACATTGCGGGACAAAAAGAAGGAATATTTCATCGCTCTGTTGCTGGATACCCGCAACCACCTGATTAAGCAAGCAGAAATATCCGTGGGCAGCCTGGACAGCAGTATCGTGCACCCCAGAGAAGTCTTCAAAGAAGCGGTGCAAGCGAGCTGCGCGGGTATTATTTTTGTGCATAACCATCCCTCCGGTGAAACCCAGCCTTCAAGAGAAGATATCGCCCTGAGTAAGCGGCTGCTTGAAGCCGGGCAACTTATGGGTATCGATATTCTGGACCATGTCATCATCGGCGGGAATAAGTTTTTGAGTCTGAAAAGAGAAGGTCTATTCTAATGAAAACATTGCGTATCGCCGGCATGCTTGCTGCGGCTGTAGTCTTAATCGCGGCGGCTATCTGGGTTGTCTTGCCTCATGCGGAGTTAACAGGGCCAACCCCCGGTACCCCCGTCCAGGCGGCAGCGGGCGGGGTTTTAAACCTCTCCGGCCCGGATCCGATCACGCTTGACCCGGCCGTCTCCGGCGAGATCACTTCCCATCAATACATTATGCAGATTTTCGGCGGGCTGGCCCGGCTGGATGACAATATGAACGTCGTTCCGGACATTGCCGAAAGATGGACTACCAGTACTGACGGAAAAACTTATACCTTTTACCTCCGCCATGACGTGAAATTTCAATCCGGCAAAGATGTTAAAGCCCAGGACGTAAAATATTCCTGGGAAAGAGCCTGTAATCCGGCCACCGGGTCACAGACCGCCGCCAGCTATCTCGGTGATATAGTGGGCGTCAAGGAAGTGGTCAACGGCAGCGCGAAGGAAATCAGCAGTCTCAGAGTATTGGATGATTACACTTTGCAGGTTGGCATCGATGCCGCCAAATCCTATTTTATGTACAAACTCACCTACCCCACCACTTTTGTGGTTGACAAGGCAAATGTGGAAACCGGCCTGAACTGGTGGCAGAAGCCCAACGGGACGGGGCCTTTTAAACTACGCGTGTGGCAGAAAGGCACCAGCCTGATCCTGGACCGGAATGACAGTTATTACGGCGAAAAGGCCAAAGTAACCTCGGTAGTCTATCAGATTCTCACCGGTGCCCCGATGAACCTGTACGAGACCGGCAAAATCGATGTGGCGGGTATTGGTATCTACGAGGTTGACCGCGCCTCGGACCGGACCGGGTCTTTCTACACTCAGTTAAACGTCAACTCGGAATTAAGCTTCAGCTATATCGGTTTCAATTCCAAACAGGCGCCTTTTGATGATGTTAACGTCCGGCGGGCCTTTTCTCAGGCCGTTGACAAGAAGAAACTTGTCACTCTGGTTTTCCGTGATATGGTGCAATCCGCCAACGGAATTTTG
>JANYKH010000047.1 GCA_025358235.1 Chloroflexota bacterium | reverse complement strand
GTTGAAGCTGGGTGGGATCGGACATGGTTGGTTTTATCGACGGACCACAGCTAAATAGAGACCCCGTCAATAGCACAGTAAGGAGTAAGAACATTATTTTACTCATTTTCTTTTTAATCGCGCTGCTTCAGGTCAAGGCATTTTACCTGTTTTTTATCCGTAAATATAGAGGTGGGTGCAAAACCTCCCCTACGGTTTGTTAAAAAGGCGGTCAGGTAGTTCGGTCTCAATTCCACTCGGAATCTTCGACTTGCCCATGAATGGTAAATGCGGGGGGGGATCTCAAGGACGCACCTTTACAGTCCCGCCGCTCTGAGGTGCTTCGCTGCGCTCCAGCATGACAACCCGTTCGCAGGAATGGCGAGTTACATGGATTCTGGATCAGGTACAGAATGACACGGGGGTGAACGGATTGCTTTGGTTCGCCTCTGGCGAATCGCGCAAATACAGTTCAGTGGGTTTTTTAGGATAGTTGATAGGTGGAAGGCGGAGAGTAGATTCCGGATCAAGTCCGAAATGATAGGGGTTGAATGGATTGCTTCTCCGCCGGTGGCGGATCGCGATGACACCATTTTCTTTGACAGGGTCAGGCGTGAATGCTAGATTATGTTTAGAAGCGCCATTCCACGACCTCACTAAAATATCTTTTCCATTTTATTAATCAAATAACAAACTCCCTGGGCAATTATGAACGTTGGCATTCTCAAAATTCATTTGCGCCTGCCGGAAAACCTCAACCTGAAGGGCAAGCGCATGGTGGTGAAGTCCACGATCAGCCGAATTCAAAACAAATTTAACGTTTCCGCCGCGGAAACCGCGGATAACGACCTGTGGCAGATCGCGACCATCAGCGTGGCCTGCGTCAGCAACGACAGCGCATTTACCCATAAGGAAATGGCCAGCATCGTTGATTTTGTGCGGGAGTCACGGCTGGACGCTGAAATCCTTGATTTTGAGACCGAGATTCTGGAAATCTGAGGGTGGCAATCGTCTAGTGAACAATCAGGTTATTCTGGAAGGGCTCCGCCATCAGCAGGGTTACAGCGACCAGATGGTGCACATCGAGCATATCCCGGCGCGGGATGCAGAATGCGGCGCACTGGACAAACCCCTCCCCGAGCCCCTCCAGACAACGCTGAATAAAAAAGGATTTGCAGATTTTTACCGGCATCAAGCGGAAGCCATCAATATTGCCCGGGGCGGTAAAAACGTCATTGTGGCGACTTCCAGCGCCAGCGGCAAGTCCATGTGCTACAACGTGACGGTAATGGACGCCCTGCTGGAAGAACCGCGCAGTCGCGCCATGTATCTTTTTCCTACCAAAGCCCTCGCCCAGGACCAGTTGACCGCGCTCAACCGGTTGTTCGGCCACTTACTGGAAAAGGAGAGTTTTGCCACTTTTGACGGGGATACCCCGCACGGGGAACGCGCGGAAATACGCAAGACTGCTCGCCTGATTCTGACCAATCCGGATATGCTGCACCTGGGCATTATGCCCAACCACCGGGCGTGGTCGTCTTACCTGCGGCATGTGAAATTCATCGTCGTGGATGAAGCGCACAACTACCGCGGCGTTTTCGGGTCCCACGTGGCCCTGGTTCTGCGGCGGCTTCGCCGCCTGTGCCGCCTTTACGGGGGCAATCCGCAGTTTATCCTCAGCACGGCCACCATTGCCAATCCGGGGGAACATGCCGAAGCCCTGACGGGACTGCCCTTCGAGGTGGTCAACCGGGACGGGTCTCCGCACGGGGGCAAGGACTTCGTGTTCTGGAATCCGCCGCTCATCGACGAGGCTAAGAGCACCCGGCGGAGCGCCAACAGCGAAGCGACCAACCTGTTTACTTACTTGATTGAAAAGCGTATCCGCACGCTGGCTTTTACGCGCACCCGCCGCCTGACCGAGTTGATTTACATGTATTCCAAGAAGAAACTGGCGGAGGTGGCGCCGGACCTGGAAAACCGCATTAAGCCGTACCGGGCAGGTTATCTGGCGGAAGAGCGGCGCAAGATAGAGCAGCAGTTGTTTGGGGGGGACCTGTGGGGGGTGGTGGCTACCAACGCCCTGGAGTTGGGGATAGACAGCGGGGG
>JANYKH010000015.1 GCA_025358235.1 Chloroflexota bacterium | reverse complement strand
CCCCCGGTCTGATAAAATGCTTGAACATATAATTCCAGATCTGAACCAGGTCAAAAAGACCCACCAGGGCCAGAATCAACGGAAACACGGATAAAAACACGTAGTAAGACAGCCCGGCGGCCATGTTAGAGCAGTTATCATGGCCAAATTCAGTGACTACCCGCGAAAAGAATTTGAACATGTTATAGGACTGAATTTTCAGGATGATGCGGGAGATAACCTGGTTCAGATCTGGAATTATATGTTCAAGCATTTTATCAGACCGGGGGCCAGTGTGGGGAGAGTGGCCAATCGGTTTTATCAAATCCAGGTGATTTTGTTAGAATCTGCTTGTCTATCTTCAGGTAGAATTCCTTCTGTCCAGGATCGAAGGTCAATGCTTCCAGGGGCACGGCGAAAAACTTATCCCCGATGCCGGCGAAACCGCCAACAGCCAGCACAACATATCTGACAGCGCCGGTAGTCAGGTCAAAGACAATCTCCTGAATTACCCCAAGTTGTTTATCACCGGGGATACTTTTTACGGTTCTCCCGATCAAAGCTGTCGCGGTAACTCTGGTGGGGTCAATGCCATATTTACCGGATGTCTGCCTGATATTAACCCCTATAGCAACGCTGTGTTTGACGGGTTTTAAAGGGTTGGTATTCTCGTTGTTCATTACTATCGCATTATACCGCGGAATAGGAAACTGTATTAATATGAGTCAGCGAACGACAATATTATGTCAAAGGCAAAGTAATAAAGAATGCTGTACCTTTACCCTGTTCGCTCTCGACGCGCACACTTCCACTGTGTGCTTCCACCATCTGTTTAACGATAGCCAGGCCAAGACCGGTGCCGCCATCGCTGCGGGAACGGGCACCATCAACACTATAAAAGCGTTCGAAAATGTGGGGGAGGCTTTCCGCAGGTATACCTTCTCCGGTGTCTCTGATAGATATGATGACGCTCTTGGCTTCAGGTACGGCCTTCACCGTGGCGGTGATTTTACCACCCGGAGAAGTATGACGAAGCGCATTGTTATTTAAATTAGCCAAGACCTGTTCCAACCTGGATGAATCCACCCGGGCTTTGAGCGTGACAGCGGGCGAAATCACCTCCAGTTGTATTCCCCTGGCCTTGGCCTGAGGTTCTACCTGATTAAATTTCCGCCTGACAAGGTCCACTAAATCCGCCGGTTTCAATTCCAGTTTCAATTGGCCCGATTCCGCGGTTGATAATACACGCAGATCGTTAATCAAACGGGTGAGCAGGGCTGTTTGTTCTTTAATGGCATTCAAACGAAATTTATCCGGCTGAAACACGCCATCAAGGATACCATCAACGGTTCCTTCAATGATGGTCAGCGGTGTTCGCAACTCATGGGCGATGTCAGCGTTTAGTCGACGGCGTGACTCCTCGCTGCGTTCCAGACCTAAAGCCATAGTATTGAAAGAGCTTGCCAGGACGCCGATTTCGTCCCTGGATTTAACCTGGGTGCGGTAATTCAATTCGCCCCTGGCTATCCGGCTGGCACCGGCGGTGAGGGCTTTTACCGGTTTCAAAATCTGTCTGGTAAGGAGTAATCCCAGCAGAATGGCTGCCGCGGCTGCGATAAGCCCGGCGATCAGAAGGTAACGAAATATGCCGGATTGAAAATCCTGTTCCGGGGTGGTCAACATCATCTGGCCTTGCCCCGCGCCTGCACCCGGACCCCTCCCCCCCATCATCCCCATCCCCGTACCACCGGTGGTCAACAGAAAGACCGACCCCTCAGGCTGCCCGTTGGAAACAACGGGAGTGCTGTTGGTAAGACCGACTTCCGCAGATTTACGGCCAACCCATGTTTTACCGGTATCCGCAACGATGACCCCGGAGTTATCAACCACAACGAGGCGGTCATTAGATGACCTGAGAAGAGAATTAAGAAAATCATCCACCCCGGACCAACTACGGTTAACATCATAATACTGGGCTAAGTTGTCCGCCACACTGCGAACAAAAAATGTCGCGCCCTGCTGGACATAGGAACGAAACTCCCGCGTGGTGCCGACGTTGACAACATAAGCCATCACCCCGACAGAGATCAAGACCACGAGGAGAAGAGCGCCGCTAAGTTTCCAGTAAAGACTCCGCATCAAGAATGTTCTCCCATTTTGTAACCGACGCCATAAACTGTCAGGATATAATGCGGGTGATCAGAATCGGCTTCAATTTTCTTACGCAAATTCTTGATGTGGCTATCTATGGTCCGTTCATAAGCTTCGTAGGCTTCGCCCTGTAATTTATCCAGAAGCTGCATACGGCTAAATACCCGCCCCGGATTCTCAGCCAGAATTTTTAGGAGATCGAATTCCACTGCGGTGAGTTTAATTTCTACTCCGAAGCGTTCTACCCGCCGTTTATCAAGGTCAATAAGAATATCTTCCAGACGTATCGATTTTGACTTGTTCTTGGAGGAAGAGCGTCTGAGTACCGCCTTAACCCTTGAAACGACTTCCTTGGGGTCAAACGGTTTACCGATATAATCATCTGCACCGATTTCCAGACCGACTATTTTATCCGTGGAATCATCACGGGCAGTAAGCATAATTATAGGTATATCCGAGTCTGCCCGAAGAGCGCGGCAAACGTCCCACCCGCTCATTTCCGGCAGCATAAGGTCAAGAATAACCAGGTCAGGGTGTTCCTTTCTAGCCAATTCCAGGGCAGACTTGCCGTCATAAGCCTCCAGGACCTTGAAGCCATCCCGTTCAAGGTAGGCCTTAACGATTTCGACGATTTTCTTTTCGTCGACTACCGCCAAAATCCTGCCGTTCATCATATAAATACACTTACACCCTGCCCTAATACTAATAGATAAGAAGAAGGCTGGCAAACCGCCAGCCCTCCTTCATAGGTCGAATTAGGATTTTGATATTAGCGGGCGCCCCGCATCATGCTCCCACCCCTCATACCCTGCCCACCGGCGCCGGGTCCGCGGGTGTTGGTTCCGGCTGCTCCGCAACCGGCGCATCCGGCTCCGCCGTTGCCCATGGGCCCGATTCCGGTGCGATTAACCACTGCAGTGGTCTGTTCTTCCATCTGTTTAAGGATCAGGTTCGCCTGGTCCTGAGTGATGGTCCCGGCGGTAACCCGGCTCTGTACAGCGGTCTTCTTATATGCCATCATAGCGTCAACCAATTGTTTTTCGGTTACATTTTTGGTAGCGGCGATCTGTACCAGGCTCTGGCCCTGCTGCCGAAGGTCCTTAATCTGGGCCTCGGTCATGCCGAGAAGCTTGGTAACTACATCGTCAACCAGAGCGCCGCCAAACCTGAACTGTCCACCACCGACTTCACAATTGGCAGTAACGGGGGTGGGAGTGGGACCCGCAGCCGCGGCGAAACCGGCGCTGATGCCCAGTGCTATTACAGTAGTTGTTGCTAATCCGAGTGCTAACCATTTTAGATTCTTATTCATTTCATATCCTCCAACTATTATTTTTCCACTTCGACCTTAATCTCATATTAGAATAACAATGTGGAGGAAATATGGAGGGAATGTAGAGTTCATATGGATAAGTTCTGGAGTATTTAATACCGTTCCGTTATCATGATCACAATGAGTTACAATAGGAAATAGACTGAATGTCAGACTTTAATACGGTTGTGGTCGGGGGCGGGGCGGCAGGTATTTGCGCAGCGATCAGCGCAGCGCGCCTGGGAAATAAGGTAGTTATCTGCGAGAAGACTGCTTACCTGGGGAAGAAGATACTCGCCACCGGCAACGGCCGCTGCAACCTGGCCAACAATGACCTTGATGAGACATTTTACAATACCGCGGCGCAGCCGCTGGTTAAATCCATTTATAAACAATTCGGCAAGCTGGAAATATTGGGGTTTTTTAAGGAACTCGGGCTGGAAACTGTCTCCAAAGACGGTCGGATATTCCCTGCCACCAACCAGGCTGCTTCCGTCTTGAAGGTGCTCGAAATGGAATTGAAGCGACTGGATGTGCCGGTGGAGTTCAATTTTGAATGTAACGTTATAGATTTTGCCGGAAGCAAGATAGTCGTTAATTCCAAATCCGGTAAAAAACTCAAATGCAACGCGGTGGTGGTAACGGGGGGTGGCAAAAGCTACCCCGCACTCGGGTCAGACGGGAGCGTTTACGGCATCGTTAAAGCGATGGGACATGTTATCGTTGAACCGGTGCCCAGTGCCGTTCCTCTGGTCGTGAAGGACCCCCTCTGTACTTTGCTGCAAGGCCAGCGAATAAATGCCGCAGCCAGAAGCGTTATCAACGGGCAAACCGGGCTGGAAGTACCCGGCGAACTGCTATTTACCAAGTATGGATTATCCGGGACTTGCGGTATCGATGTGAGCGAGGACATTTCCATTGCTTTGAATCGAGCCATTCATAACCCGGATGTAATGTTAGAAATTGATCTGATCCCCTTTATGTCCCCAAATTCATTGAAGGCGGAACTGGAAAAGCGGAAGCAGAGGAATATCCCGACGGAAGAAATGCTGGTAGGGCTTTTACCGAACAAGTTTGCCACGGCGTTGAAAAGTCTGTTTGTAAAGGGTGACCTTAATGCAGCAGTCAGCCAATTAAAAGCAAGAAGGTTTAGGGTCTCCGGCACAAGGGGCTGGAACGAGGCGGAGTTTACGAGCGGCGGCATTAACGTAAGCGGAGTGAACCCGGTAACGCTGGAATCGAAGCTGAAGAAAGGAGTTTACTTCGCGGGGGAAATCCTGGATGTGAACGGGAAGCGGGGCGGTTATAACCTAGCATGGGCATGGGCATCCGGGTATGTGGCGGGCCGGACAAAATAGTCTATTTAACTTGCTTTTTCCGCAGTTCTTTCATTAAAACCAGAAGGCCGAGCATAATCTCACGGGGGGTGGGGGGGTTGCCGGGAATCTTCACATCGACAGGAATCACTTTATCCGCGCCGCCGTTGACCGCATAGGTATTTTTCCAGATACCGCCGTCACAGGCGTCATCGCCGACAGCAACGACCAGGCGGGGTGCCGGCATGGCTTCATAAGTCTTACGCACGGCTATTTCCATGTTATGCGTCACGGCCCCGGTAATGACCATTACGTCCGCGTGTCGGGGGGATGCAACGAACGAAACGCCGAACCGCTCGATGTCATAATAAGGCGAGCCGAGGTTGACCAATTCTATTTCCGCGGCGTTATCGCTGCCGGAATCAACTTCCCTAATTGACAGACTGCGCCCGAAGATGCTGTTAATGTGCGTCTTCAGTTCGAGTCCAATCGATTCAAAGTCTTTATCGGTAAAATTATCCGCCGGCTTTTTACGCCAGATGGCCGCAAATTCGTTCAACATTAAAGATCAGTCCCCGCATAAGACAGATTCAGGCTTTTATTGATCAAGGGAAAGTCCGGCACGATATTGCCGAGAACGGCGTGCTCAATAGCCCGCCAGTTGCAAAAGGAGGCAGTCCTCACTTTATAGCGCTGGACAATGCCGTGTTTGATATAAACCCAGTGCATGTTTTGTCCACGCGGCGCTTCCAACACGGAAATAGAATAGCCGTTCTTTATGTCAACCGGGCAATTCACCGGACCTTCCTTCATTTTAGCCGCAATTTCCTCAATCATCCTGATTGAATCAAGAATTTCCGCGGCCTTAACTTCAAACCGGCTCAGTACATCGCCCTTGGGCAGAACGCAACTATTAATCGAGGTATGAGGATAAATCCCATAGGGATGATCGAGGCGGTTATCCGCGGCAAGTCCCGACCCACGCCCGGCAGGTCCCGTCAAGTGCAACAATTGAACCAGGCTGCCCTTAATGACGCCGGTGGTCTCAAAGCGATCAACGACCCATGGCGAGTGATGCACTAGGTCCAGTGCCTCTTTAAACCGTCCGGGGAACCCTTTGAAATACGTCAAGAGTTCGCCGATGGAGGCGGTGGGGATATCCCGCTTCATACCCCCGATAGCGACAATATCTTTAAAAAAACGGGAACCGGTAAGCTGCTGGTTCTGACGGAAAATCTCTTCCCGCATCATCATCAACCGACTAGCCCCCACGGGGTAAGCCACGTCAGTGACCATGCCCGCCATATCACCAAGGTGGGAATAAATTCGTTCCAATTCCAGAAGAATCGTCCGGAGTTCCCAGGCGCGGTGTGGGGGCGCTACGCCGCTTATCTTTTCTA
>JANYKH010000013.1 GCA_025358235.1 Chloroflexota bacterium | reverse complement strand
GAAAAAACTGACCCCACCGCCTGGACCCCTCGCCTCATGGAACGTATGGCCGCCGAACTCGACATCTTTAAGCCGGCTTTGCTTGAAGCTAATCCTTCACTCCTGGCCCGGCTTTGCCGCTATCTCGCGGCCAGTAATCGCTCGGTTTACCAGCCCGGTTTGATCGTCTTTACCTATGAATACACCACCCGTTTTGCCCTGCGCCAGATTCAGCGCGTTTTCAAATCTCCCCTGGCTTCGTCCTACGGCACCACAGAAACTGGCTACGTTTTAATTCAATGTGAAGCCGGGAATTTTCACCAGAATTCAGAATGCTGCCGTATTGATTTTCAACCGCTGAAACCGGAGCACGGTGGTCCCCGGTTGGGGCGCATTCTTGTTACCACTTTCAACAACCCATGGTATTATATCGTCCATTTTGACGTCGGCGACCTTGTCAGCCTAAGTTCGAACGCCTGTGGCTGTGGCAGGAGGGAAGGGCTGGTCGTCTCTGCTATCGAAGGGCCGGCCATAAACGCCACTCTTACTACTCAAGGCCGTTTGGTGACCCAGCGGGAACTTGATGAAACTCTGTCCGGCGTGGATGGGATTGACCTGTATAAGCTGGAACAGATTTCAGAAAGGGGCTATGCACTTCACATAACGAGCCAAACCACGGGAAAGGGGCTGCTGACTGAGAAGATTACAATGGTATTAAAGGACCTATACGGCCAGGCCGCTGAGGTATCCGTTCAATATGAATCTGATATTAAACCTGAGGTTACCGGGAAATACCGCACTTCCAGAGCCCTGTTCCCAATCGATATTAATAACTTTCTTATCGGTGGCTCCAGTGCTAAACAGGAAAATAGGAGCGAAATACCATGAATAGGAAACCGCTTTATCTCCTGGCTGGCGGCCGGAGTTCCGGGCCGTCTTCCGTGTCCGGTTTTCTGGCTCAAGTTTACAAAGAATGCGGTTGCGCTTCCCCGAGGGTCGCATATGTCGGCGCCGCCTCAGATGATAATCTTATGTTTTACGGCATGATCGGCGCCCTTTTGAAATCCGGTGGGGCGGGCAAAATCGACCGTGTGATGCTGGCTTCACCCCGGGCCAATGCCTCCAAAGCGCTGACATTGCTTGAATCCGCGGACGTGATATTTATTTCCGGCGGGGATGTGGAGCGGGGTATGCAAGTCCTTAATGAGAAGAAAATGATTGAGGCTTTCCGTCGCCTGTATGATGAAGGTAAAGTCTTCTTTGGCGCTTCAGCCGGAAGCATTATGATGGCCGCGGAATGGGTGCGCTGGTCCGATCCGGAAGATGATTCCACCGCTGAATTGTTCCCTTGTCTTGGATTTGCTCCGCTTATCTGCGATACTCACGGCGAGCAGGATAAATGGGAAGAACTGAAAGCGGCACTGATGCTGAAAAAGTCGCCGGCCATCGGTTACGGCATTGCCTCAGGGACTGCTTTAAAGGTTAATCCGGATGGAAGTATTGCCGCTTTAGGCGGAGCTGTTCATCGCTTTGAACGCATGGCAGATAAAGTCGTCAGAACCGAGGATCTTACCCCCTCCCCCTCCCGCGCATAACTTCCGGCCACCTTCGTAAAATCCTGTTACCGGCTCAATAAAAAAAGGAGAGAGGCTTTCGCCCCTCCCCTTTTTATTCCACATTTCAACTGGAGAAAAATTCTCCCCAGCCCCGGTATACCACCGTTGATTAACGCTTGGTGTACTGTGGCGCCTTGCGGGCCCGTTTGAGACCCACTTTCTTACGTTCCTTAATACGGGAGTCGCGCGTCAGTAATCCGTTCTGGCGTAAAGTATGTTTCAACTTCTCGTCAGATTCTACCAGCGCCCGTGAAATCCCATGGGAAATCGCGCCGCTCTGGCCGGAAACACCGCCGCCCGCTACCTTGATGACGACATTGAACTTGTCTACCATCTCGGTCAGGACCAGCGGCAGCTTAATTACCCGCTGATGCTCCTGGGAGGGGAACATCTTCTCAAACGGCGCTCCGTTGACGATTATCGCCCCTGTCCCGGCAGAGAGCTTAACCTGCGCTACGGCGCATTTTCGCCGGCCGGTTCCTGAAAAAAAAGTCTGTTTTTCCATAGATTGTTACATTTCCTCAAGCGTAATCTTTTTGCACTGATTGCCAAACGGATGTTGCGCACCCGGGAATACTCTGAGCTTGGTTCTCATGGCATCTCCCAGTTTGGTGTGCGGCAGCATTCCGAAAACTGCGTGTTCGATGATCTTCGTCGGGTCTTTCGCCATAACCTTTTCATAGGTCGGCGCTCTCATTCCGCCGGGATACATCGTGTAATGGTAATAAAGCTTCTGGCTGGGCTTCTTGCCGGTAACATGGATTTTGCTGGCGTTAATGATCACCACAAAATCACCTACATCGGCATTACGGCTTACAGTCGCCTTGTGTTTTCCCATCAGGATACGAGCTACGCGGGCGGAAAGACGGCCCAGCGTCAGATCGGTGGCATCCACCAGAAACCACGCTCTGTTCATATCAGAGGGTTTAGCAGCATAAGTTTTCATCAGTTAGTCTCCATCTACGTCCCAAAGGGTATTGGGTAATTTATTCTTATCAAACTGAGTCCCGCTGCTGGCGCTCTGGGTCCGGCCAACCCCGGTTCTCTCTTTTCAATCAGTTCAACAAACTCCCGTTTGTTGAACTTGCCCTGACCTAAACAGATCAGAGCCCCTACCGTATTACGGACCTGGTGTCTCAGGAACGAATTCCCGATTATTCTGAACTTGATCAGGTCCCCTTCTTTTTCGATTCCAGCCCGGTCAATTCTCTTGACCGTCTTCTTAAGTTCGCAATCCTCGGCGGTGGTGAACGATGAGAAGTCATGCTCCCCGATGAGAGCCTGGCTTGTTTCATCCATCAATCCGCAGTTAAGGTAGACGGGCACATGAAACGAAAAATTACGGTGGAACGCAGACCGTTCCCGTCCGTTCCAGATTCGGTATTCATATTCCCGGCTAACGGCTTTACGCCGTATATCAAACTCTTCATCAACCTTGTAAATCGCCTCAACGGCGATATCGTCCGGCAGGTAAAAATTTAAGGCCCTTACTATTGTGCCGAGCGGTAGTTTGCTGGCGGTATGGAAGCAGACGATATTCTCCTTCGCATGTACCCCGGCATCCGTCCGGCTTGCTGATAACACCCTCAGGGTTTCCCCCGTCAACTTGAATATCGCTTCTTCCAGTTTACTCTGGATCGTGGGTACCCCGGCTTGCCACTGGAAGCCGCAGTAGTTTGTCCCCTCATATTCAAGCTTCAGGACTAATTTGGCGCTATCCGCCTGGCCGTTCTCTTCTATTCCTGCCAGAACCCCCTGTTAAACCAGTTCGATCTTCACCATTGAAGCATTGTCACCCAGCCGGTTCTGCAGGTGCGTAACGCGGGTGTAACCGCCGGGACGCTGTGCATAGCGGGTAACAAGATCAGTGAAAATCTTCTCGACCATGTTCTTGTCAATCACAAAGGCGAGGGCCTGCCGGTAGGAATGTAAACCGCCTACCTTGCCCAGGGTTATCATCTTTTCCGTGAAAATCCGGACCTCGTGAGCCTTAGCCTCAGTCGTCACCAGATGCTCATACCGGATCAGGTCCGTGACCTGGTTGCGGTAAAGCATCATCCGGTGCCCTGTTGGCCGGTCCAGTTTTCTGCCACTAACTCGGTGCCTCATGTATTTCTCCAGGTATCCTTAATTAACAATGGGATACGAAAAATCAATTACTGGTCTTAGTTGGCTTCCTCAGTTTCCGCCGCGTCCCCATCTTCCGGGGTCGCTTCGGCATCACCGGCGCCAATCACTGCCTCGCCCTCTTCACCGGGAGGTGTCAGAGAAAGGCCGATGCTGGCTAGTTTCTCCTCAATCTCCTGGAAGGACTTCTGACCGAAGTTTCGCAGTTTCAGCAGCTCTTTCGGGCCCTTCGCGATAAGTTCGCCAACTGTAGCGATACCGCTTCGGCGCAGGCAGTTCATCGTCCTTACAGACAGATCAAGCTGCTCTACCGGCATTTCGTATTTTTCATTCGGGATCGCCATGCGGATCAGACGCTCGTCTGATTTCATCTGCGAAACCTTCGCAAATTCCTGGAACGGGATTAGTTGCTCGACTAATATGCCGGCCCCCTGGCTTAGGGCATCAGTCGGGTTAATTGTCCCATCCGTCCATATATCGAGGAATACCTTTTCCCGATTGATTTCCTGCCCTACATGGGAAGGCTCAATAGTGTAATTTACCTTCCGGATCGGGGTGAAAATCGCGTCGATAGGTATGGTGCCTACCGGCATATTGTCCGTGGATTCAGCTACTTTGTAGCCAATCCCCAGGTCGACATCAAATTCCGCCACCAGATGGGCGTCAGGAGACGTCAGGTGCACCAGCACCAGTTCGGGGTTGGTAATCTCCACATCGTTGGAAGGCTGGATGTCACCCGCGGTGACCGGTCCTTCCTTCTTTACGTCCAGAATCATTTTCGCCGGTTTCCCGGACACTGATTTAAAGCGGATCGCCTTGACGTTCAGGAGGAAGTCCATCACGTCCTCTTTGGCATCCGGTATCACCGAAAACTCATGCTGGATTCCGTCAATGCGTACCTTCGTAACCGCAGCGCCTGCCAGATAGCCCAGCAAAACGCGCCGCAGCGAGTTACCCAGCGTAACGCCGAAACCCTTTTCAAGGGGTTCCGCTACGAACCGCCCGTAATCTCCGGCAGTTTCAACACAATCTATTTTGGGTATTACGAGACCAGCCAAGAACCCACCTCCTCGGCCTTAACGTGAATAGAATTCAACAATGGCCGTTCCTTCAAACTTACTGTCAATATCGTTGACCGTGGGCAGAGCCAACACCTTGCCGCTCAGAGTTTGCCGGTCAAGCTGCAGCCAGTTCACGATAGCTTTACTCTCAATGGATTCAACTATCGCCTTGAAATAAGCGTTCTTTTTGCTGCCTTCTCTCCAGGTGATTACATCACTTAAAGATATCAGCGCGGAGGGAATATTCGTGGTTTTCCCGTTAAGCTGGATATGGCCGTGCCGTACCAGCTGGCGCGCCTGCGCCCGTGAATCCGCGAATCCCAGGCGGAATACTACGTTATCAAGTCTTCTCTCAAGCAATATCTTGAGAGCATCGCCGGTGATGCCGGGCGCCTTTTCCGCATCTTCAAAAACATTGCGGAATTGCGTTTCCATCATACCGTAAATGTATCGGGCTTTCTGCTTCTCATGCAGATGCATGCCGTGATCGGAAATCTTGGGCCGTCTCTTCGCCTGTACCTGTCCGGGCGGTTTGTTCCGCTTGTCGACAGCGCACTTGGGCGTGAAACAGCGTCCGCCCTTTAGAAGCAGCTTTTCGCCGGCTCTCCGGCACAACCTGCATACTGGTCCAGTGTATCTTGCCATCTTAATCCTTAACCTTTTTAGCTTTTTCCGTTAGACTCGGCGTCTCTTGGGAGGACGGCAGCCGTTATGCGGGATGGGGGTGACATCCCTGATACCGGTGATAAAAAGTCCAGCCGCTTGTAGAGCACGGATAGCTGCCTCTCGGCCGCTGCCCGGTCCCTTGACGTATACCTCGATCTGTCTCAGTCCGAAGACCATAGCCTTACGGGCTGAATCGCGGGCTGCCATCTGGGCCGCATAGGGCGTCCCTTTTCTTGATCCCTTAAATCCGGCCGTGCCTGAGGTACCCCATGAGAGAACGTTGCCCTGGGCATCGGTCAGCGTAATAATCGTATTATTAAAGGTTGACTGAATGTAGGCCCGTCCTACAGGTATAACCTTTTTTTCTCGTTTTTTAGCTCTGGTCTGTTTCTTCTGTGCCATTATTTTATCTATCTCCCTTTAATAAACAACTATTTAACGGCTATTTATTTCTTCGTCGCGCCACGCTTCTGACCGCGCCCGGCTACCGTCTTGCGAGGCCCCCTCTTCGTACGGGCGTTCGTCCTGGAACGCTGGCCGCGGACGGGCAGATTGTGGCGGTGTCTTAAACCGCGGTAACTGCCGATCTCGA
>JANYKH010000004.1 GCA_025358235.1 Chloroflexota bacterium | reverse complement strand
GCCGGCGTGCATTAGCTGTGCTGCAATCAGCCCTCCGTTCTTATGGACGGTGTCCGTCAATTTCTTTAGGGACGGAAGCATGCGGTCATTGTGGATCCCGAGCTGTCCTTGCATAGCCTGGCCCTGGCGGGCGGGGAACATACCGCTGGAAATTATCAGCCCAATTTCCCCTGATGCCATCGCGCTGTAGAAGTCCAGCTGCAGTTGGGTGACCTGGTTATCCACACTCAGGTTGTCTACTGTGGCCGACCGTAAAAAGCGGTTCCTGAGTTTTAGCTTGTTAATGTAAATTGGGTCGAAAAGGGTGGGCATTGTGTCCTCCTGATATTGTGATGGGTGAAACGTGAACAGCGTAGATTATTAAATATTTGTGTGATTTTCCGAGTAGAAACGTCGTTTCTCTGATTAAATTAAACTTTATATTTAAAACCGGGCTCTGTCAAGTTGTTTTGCCCTTAAAACCGCCTGAGATAGGGACTTCCAGGTGGCAAAGTGCGAAATCCGGTGAAATCGGCCGCTTGTTCGGGTTGAAAACGGCCGGGTGTTCGGAGCAAATCGGCCACCCCTGGAAAGGCGCCGGACTGAGGTACAGTTTAACTCACTTCACTGTCGCTTTCAACAGCCTCCTTTCTGTCTGCTCTCGGTCTGTTGGTACGCATGGAGTCGCCTCTCATATCGACCTTGTAAGCGTTATGCAGTAACCGATCACAGATGGCATCGGCCATGGTGGGGTCGCCGATGTTGGGATGCCAGTCTTTAACCGGGCACTGGCTGGCAATCACGGTGGCCCCGGCCTGGTAGCGGTCCTCAATCACCTCCAGCAAATCACCGCGTTCACTGTCTGCCAACGGGGTAAGAAGAAAGTCATCAATAACTACGAGCTGCACCCGGCTTAGCCTGGCTAGAGCTTTGAGATGGGAGCCATCTCCGCGTGACTGTTGTAATGTTTCAAACAGCCTGGGCGCCCTCAAATAGAGCACGGTATAGCCGGCACGGGCGGCGGCGTTACCCAGGGCGCAGGCGATGTAGCTTTTGCCGACGCCGGTAGGGCCGCTAATGAGTACGTTGCGGTGGGCGGTTATCCACTGGGTATTTGCCAGTTCCAGCATTACCTGATGGCTGAGTCCGCGGGATACTGTGTAGTCAATATCCTCCAGGGCGGCCTCCTGGCGGAGTTTCGCTTGCTTGAGCAGCCGTTTTAGCCTCAGATTATCACGATACAGCCTCTCGTCTTGCACGAGCAGACCGATGAATTCGGCATGGGACAGTGCTGCCTGTTTGGTGTCAGCCAGTCTTGCCTCCAAGCTTCCCGACATACCGAATAGTTTGAGGGAGTGCAGGATGGACATTGTTTGTTGATTAAGCACGGTTTTACTCCTTTCATTGATAATATCCCTGTCCTCTAATGTTCCGATGAGGCAGCAGCCCCGGTAACCTGGGTTGTTTGCCGCTATCCGGCTGCCGGTCGAGTCCGGCGGACAGGATAGCCTTCATAGATCGGTAGGAGCAGGTCTTAAACTTGAGAGCCCGACTTGCCGCCGCTTCCACGCGTACCGGTTCGTAATCACGAGTCAGATTAATAATTCCCAGACATGCTTTGTAGCCCTGCTCCGGATAGGGACGAGTCGCCAGTATCCTCTCCACCAGCCGGGCAGTAGCCTCTCCGGTCTTGCCCGCCCACTGGATAAACCGGGCCGGGTTCCACTCAGCGTAGTAGCGGTGTTCCGGCGGCATGTGTTCCGGTAGTGTGGCATAGCCACCTTTAACATGCGACCGGACATGGGCGGCGACCCGTTCCCCTTTGTGGAGGGCTTCTACCATGGTCGCCGTCAGGCGGATATCCAGTTTCTCATGCAAAAGCGGGTACGGCACACTGTAATAGTGGTGGTCCACCTCGATGTGGTAATTCAGTTGGACCTTGGCCTTATACCATTCAGCATACTCGTACAATTTATGAGGTAGTGGTAAAGCATTAGGGCGGTCGATAGCTTCAAACAGCTCACGGCGGGACTTCTTGGCCCGGCGCAGGGGGCGGGTATTGAGACGCTCCAGGCATTCGCAGATAGCGGCGTTGAGCTCGGCCAGGCTGAAGAAAGTGCGATGGCGTAATACTGCCAGTATCCACCTCTGGGCGATCAGCACACCATTTTCAACGGTCGCCTTATCTCGAGGCTTCCGGGGACGCGCCGGTAACACGGCACAGCCGTAATGCTCCGCCATGTCGCTGTAGGTCGGATTTATTTCCGGTTCGTATTTACAGGCTTTGCTTACGCCGCTTTTAAGATTATCAGGCACCAGGACGCGGGGCGCGCAAGCGAAGTAGGCCAAGGCATGCCCGTGAGAGCCGATCCAGTCCGGTAACTTCTGAGACAGGGTGGCTTCGGCATAGGTGTTGTTAGAAGCCCCCCAGACGGCAACAAATAGCTGGGTGAGTGTCAGTTCGCCGGTTAAGGTATCGACGATAGACAGTCCATCGGAATAGTCGATGAATAGTTTTTCACCACCTCGGTGCTCCTGTCGCATGCAATAATCGAGCTTTTTCCGCCAACGCCAGTAATGCTCACAGAACTGAGTGTACTGATAGCCGTCATGGTGTTTTTCTTTGTATTCCAGCCACAACTGGGAAAGTGTCAGATTGAATTTACGGTAGGTGCGTAGTTCATTGTAGATGTGTTCGCAGTCCGGCGGCGGACGTTTGACCGAACTGGGTATATGCTCGGTGGGGAATAGACGCTCTTCAAGCTGGGTCTGGGCGAGTGCTGACGCCTCACTCCAGTTTAGCCCGGCAGCTGTGGCCCTCCTGGTGTAATCGGCTACCGTACTTCGGGAGACCTGGCAACTTCGAGATATTTCTCGCTCGCTGATGCCACAGTCATATTTTAACCGGAGGACTTCTTTGATCTTACGCATGGACAATCTCCTGTTTGGCATGAATCACCTCTATGTGATTCTATGCCCTTGAGTTGTCCAGCGCCCTTCCAACAGGGTGGCCGATTTGCTCCGAAACGGTGGCCTACTTTACTCCGAAAGGCCGGCCGGTTTGCTCCGAAAGCCTGGCTTTTTTACTCCGAAATACGCAGCAAAGCGCCGTTCCACTAATCAAAAGTAATATTGCTTATTAGCTGGGTCCCGTGCGTATAATTGTGATATGAAGTTATTTATCCGGGATGGATTGATCACGATAGTCCTGGCGCTGGTGGCCTTTATGATAGTCCAGAACACCGCGCAGAGTTTTATTGTTCTCAGCGCTTCAATGGAACCTCAATTGATCGTGGGCGAAAGAGTGCTGATTGACAAGGTAAGCTACCACTTCGGTGGGCCCCATAGGGGCGATGTAGCTCTTTTCCGCGCGCCCCCGGATATGGAAGGTATTCCTTACATCAAAAGAGTTATCGGTTTGCCCGGTGATATTGTTGAGATTAAGGAAGGCTCGGTTTATATCAACGGCACGGCCCTCCCTGAGCCTTACCTTATTTCCCGTCCGGCGTATTATATGTCCAGGTGTATTGTGCCCGAGGGCCAGTATTTCGTGCTCGGCGATAACCGTAACGTCAGCAGCGATTCGCATGTCTGGGGCACGGTTCCGGTTGATAACTTTATCGGCAAAGCCGCCCTGGAACTCTGGCCTCCCTCCGAGTGGGGCACTCCAAATTATCCTGCGGACTAGCTTTTAAAAGCCTGCACTTTAATGCTGGTCACCGTTTTGGCCAGGTCTTTCAGTGATTCGCCGGGTACCAGTTTCAGCACTTCCCTCACCGTCGGATCGTTTTCAAATCCCTCGATCGGAAAAGTTGATTCTTCGACTATTTTTATGTCTTTGAAGCCCGCCTTCTTGATCGCTTTAAGGTAGTCCTCTTTTAAGGATGCTCCTGCGACACAGGAAATATATGCCGAGACTGATTTCAGAATCGCTTCCGGCAGCGCCTTCGTCAGGACAATATCCGAGACCATCAACCGTCCGCCTTGCTTCAACACCCGGTTGGCTTCCTGGAAAACACGGTCTTTTTCCGGGGAAAGGTTGATGACGCAGTTGGAAATTATTGCGTCGATCGTGTTATCGGCCACCGGCAGGTTCTCGATTTCACCAAGCCGAAATTCCACATTGGGTGTGCGGTTCTTACGGGCGTTGGCGCGGGCGCGGTCCAGCATGTCAGGCGTCATGTCAACCCCGATAACCTTGCCCTTTTTGCCCACCCTCTGCGCCGCCAGAAAACAATCGAATCCGGCACCGGATCCAAGATCAAGGACTGTTTCCCCCTCTTTTAGGGAGGCCAGAGCCACCGGGTTGCCGCAGCCAAGCCCCAGGTTAGCCCCCTCAGGCACGGCATTTAAATCGGCATCAGTATAGCCAAGGCTGCGGGCTGTCTCGTCTACCTGACTCCCGCCGCAACAATTAGACACCGGGCCGCAGCAGCAAGGAGAGGCCGTAGGTTTGCCGCCCTGCCGCGCGATGGCGCCGTAATTTTCTCTGACTGTTTTTTTGATGTCTTCTTTTTTCATGATATTCTCCTTATTTCATGTCTTTGGCCAGGGGTCCCAGCATGCTCTGGACCATCTCATTAAGCTGATCAGCCTTGATGAGACAGATGGTTTTGCCCCAACTCACGACCGCCAACTTGTCCCCCGCGCGAATAGCGAGTTTTTCCCGTAATTCTTTAGGGAGCACCATTTGTCCCCGTTCGTCGACGCTTACAACAGCTTCGACCTTGCAGCAGGGATCATTATTGGAACTACAACAATTCATTTTACTCACCAATCATAAAAATCAGAATAATCAGATTATACTGACAATGGCGATATAAGTCAATGGTTTGTCAGGGTAAATCTAAAATTGGAATTAATGAGGGGCCCCGATTAAATCTTCAGCAGGTCTTCCAGCGGTTCATCCGGGGAAATAGGACCTACTACCGCCAGCCTCAGGTTATCTCCCACCAGGAGATCGTTAGCCAGTTGATGAAGGTCATCCTGGGTTACTTTCTCTAGCGAGCTGATGACATCATCAAAACTGAGTATTTTGTCTGTAAGGACTTCTTGTCCCCCGATCCACCCCGCCACCGTGCGCGTATCTTCCGTGCGCAGCGCCAGGCGCCCCTTGGAAAGTTCTTTAGCTTTATGAATTTCCGCTTCCGGCAGGGGTTCCTTCAGTTTGCGGAGTTCTTCCAGTATGGCGGTAATTGCCACCCGCAGGTTTTTAACATCAACCCCCGCGCTCACCTCAACGGCCCCGGTGTCCAGGAAATGTTCTGTGTAGCTGTTTATGCTGTAGGCCAATCCCAGCTTGTCTCTTATTTGCGTAAATAGCCGGCTGCTCATGCCTTCGCCCAGGATGACGTTCAACAGGTCGAGGGTAAACCGGCGGGGGTCATTAGTTGATATCCCCGGCAGGGCCAGTGATACCTGTGTTTGTTCGGTATCTCGTTTTTCAATCGCCACTCGTTTCTTTATGGGGCCGCCCTTCCATGGGATGAAGGTGGGGTGGGTTTCACCCGGAAGCCACTTGCCCAGTTTTTCAGTGATGGTAGCAGTGACTTCTTCGTGGACCACGTTGCCTGCCACCGCCACGACTATATTTGACGGACGGTAGTAAAGGTTGAAGTAATCCATTAATTGTTCGCGGGTTATTTTGGTGACAGATGCCCGGGTGCCGGCTACGTCCCGGCCCAGCGGATTGTTGGGCCATAAAAGCTCATCAATAAGCATGGTTACGCGCTGTGAAGGCGTATCCTTTGCCATGCTGATCTCTTCGATAATTACCTGGCGTTCCTTCTCAAAGTCTTCAATCGTGAACCGGGAGTTCAGCAGCAAATCGCAGATGACATCGAAGGCGAGCCCCATGTGATCGCGCGCCACCTTTGTCCAGTAAAGAGTCAGTTCTTTATCCGTGCCCCCGTTGAAAATTCCCCCCACCCCCTCGATGATCGAGCACAATTCAGCCCCGGTCGGGTGTTTTTCGGTGCCTTTGAACAGCATGTGTTCGACAAAGTGGGAGATGCCCGCCTGTTTCTCAGTCTCATACCGTGACCCGACTGATACGAAAAAATTAACGGACACGGAACGGACGGCAGGCATATTGGAAGTGAGAATTCGCAGACCATTGGGAAGCGTTGTTTTCTGGTACAACCTGTCGCTCCTTTACGTGGGATACACCAATTCTAGTTTGACCGGTGCCGGGTGTCAATTAAAGGTGTCAGCCTTTATTATTTTTGACAGTGCTAACCTTCGTCGTTTTGGTGCGTTATAACAAGTATGAAAACAAAACAGCTGAAATCCGCCAAAGGTCTCCAGTTTCCCGGGTTGGCTGACCGCGTTAATCAGTCATAGCTGTCGTAAAATGGCACTCATTCTGCTTCCGCCGCAAGGGGGCAGGATGTTCTTATAAAAAAGCCCTCTCCCGAAACATGGGAGAGGGCTTTTTTATTCAGCTTGTAAAAAAGAAGGGAGCCGTTGCCGGCTCCCCTTTCGGTTCTTATTTTTACTAGGAAGGATACTAATCTATAACAGGCCCATCTTTTGTTTGACTTCTTTGATGGTCTGCCGGGCAATAACCGAGGCCCGGACCGCACCGTCATTGAGCACATCATCGATGTATTTGGGTTTGGCGGCCAGCTCGGCGCGCCTTTCTCTAAAAGGTTTAAGAGCCTCGTTGATCTCCGCGGCCATGGCCTTTTTGCAATCTACGCAGCCCCTTTCCGCAGTGCGGCAGGTAGCTGCCACGTTTTCCTGCTGGAGGGGATTGAAATACTTGTGCAGCGCGTAAATGGGGCAGACCTCGGGGTGGCCGGGGTCCTTACGGAATTGGCGCGCCGGATCTGTTACAGAAGTCATGACCCGTTTTAACGTCTCTTCTTCAGTCATCGCTAGTTCGATGTGGTTGTTCAAAGACTTGCTCATCTTTGATTTACCATCAAGTCCAACCACCATCGGGAACGCCGTCATTTGGGCTTTTGGTTCCGGCAGAGTCTCACCGAAGTGGTCGTTAAACCGGCGGACGATTTCACGGGCCAGTTCCAGGTGAGGAAGTTGGTCCTCGCCGACGGGAACAACATCCGCCTTGTACAGCGTAATGTCTGATGTCATCAATACAGGGTAGCCCACCAGGCCGTAATTCACGTTGCCCGGGTTCTGCTTGACCTTTTCTTTGAAGGTGGGCACGCGCAGCAGCCAGCTTAACGGTGTGACCATGCTAAGAATGGTATGCAGTTCGCACACTTCAGGAACGTGGGATTGTACGAACATGATGCTCTTTTTCGGATCGATGCCCGCGGCCAGCCAGTCCAGCGCCATCTCGTGGATGTTCTTCTGGAGTTCGCGGGTATTATCCAGCGTGGTTAAAGCGTGGATATCGACGATGCAGTAGACGCAGTCATACTGGTCCTGCAACTTAACGTAATTCTGAATGGCTCCCAAATAGTTTCCAAGGTGCTGGCGGCCGGTGGGGCGCGCGCCGGAAAAGACTCGGCTCTTCATTGTTACTCCAATTTGTCGGTTATCTACATTTTATCCGGGGCGGTCATCCCCATTAAGTTCAGCGTCCTGCCGAGGACAGTCTGGGCGGCTTCCACCAGTTTCAGACGGGCTTTCGTGACGGCCATTTCTTCGTCTGTCACCGGGGCTGTGGATTTTTGACTGGGCATCACACGGCAGTCTTTGTAGAAAGCGTGAAAAACAGTAGCCAGGTCCTGAGCGTAGTAGGTAAGGTGGTGGGGCTCAAGGGTCTTGGCAATAACTTCAATCATTTCCGGCAAGGTGATCATCTTGCGGATGAGGTTCTGCTCGGGGTCGTGGCACAACAGGGATACATCCCCCTGTGAATAATCGATGCCGTGTTCTTTAGCCAGCTTCAGGATGCTGGAGATGCGGGCGTGAGCGTACTGGACATAATAAACGGGATTGTCCGAGGACTGTTTTTTGGCCAGTTCCATATCGAAGTCCATCTGGGAATCCGCGGAACGGCAAAGGAAAAAGAAGCGGCAGGCGTCCGCGCCCACTTCTTCGACAAGTTCCTGCAGGGTAATAATTTCACCGCTGCGCTTGGAAATTTTAACCAGTTCCCCGCCCCGCCGCAGCGTCACCATTTGACCCAGGATGACGTCCAGCCGTTCGGGATCCAGTCCGAGGGCGGTAAGCACCGCTTTCATGCGGGAAACGTGACCGGCGTGGTCCGCGCCCCAGATATCGATAACCTGGTCGAACTTGCGCTCGACGAGCTTGTTATAGTGATAGGCAATGTCCGCGGCAAAATAGGTTGGCGTCCCGTCCGAACGGATGACGACGTTGTCCTTGCTTTCGCCCAGGGCAGTGGAAACAAACCAGGTCGCGCCTTCCTTTTCAGTCAGGTAACCGGCGTCACGTAATAGCTTCATGGCAGTGGCGTACTGACCGTTGGCATAAAGGCTCTTTTCGCTGAACCAGACATCGAAAGTGACGCGCAGGGTTTCAAGATCAGCGCGGATCTTGCCGATCATTTTTTCAAGGCCAATTTTGCCCAGGGCAGCAATGGCTTCTTTTTCCGGCAGCTTCATGAAGCGGTCGCCCTGCTCAACGATGATTTCTTTGGCGACATCGATCATGTAGGCGCCGACGTATCCGTCAGTGGGGACATCAACTTTGACTTCAAACTGCTGTTGATAGCGGGCCCACAGCGAGCGGTAGAAAGTGTCTATCTGTGTGCCGGCGTCATTGACATAATATTCTTTCTCGACGTTGAAACCGGCCGCTGAGAGAGCGTTGGCCAGTGCACTGCCAAGGATTGCGCCCCGCCCGTGCCCGATGTGAAGGGGGCCGGTGGGGTTGACGCTGACAAACTCAATCTGCACTTTTTTGCCCGCGCCGTAAGTAATGTTGCCGTATGAATTGGCGGCTTTCAGGATATTATCCACCTGGCAGGCCAGCCATGTCTTACTCAGAGTGAAATTGATGAATCCGGGGGGCGCCACGCTCACCGCGCCGATTTCGGCGGTAGCGGGTATGCATGCGGCAATCTCTTTGGCGATGGCCATGGGGTTAGTGCCGATAGCGCGGGCTAGTTTCAGGGAAATGGAGGAAGCGTAATCGCCGTGTTCGGTTTTCTGAGGGCGTTCAATCACAATATCGGGGAGGGGGACGATGGGGAGCTTACCGTTCTCCTGGGCTTTGGCGATGGCCTGTTTCAGCAGGTCCGAGAGAATTTCTTTAAGCATCTGGGATTATTTAATGATACCTCCCGCACTGTAAATGAACAATGAATTATAGCATATGCAGGGGGAAATGTAATAAGGGGTGGGGACTGGCATCATTCACGAAAGGTTGGAATTAGCTGCGGACTTTTGCCCTCTCCCATAAACAACAAAATCCATATCCCGAGGGTCAGAAAGTGGGTTCAGGTGAATGAGGGCGAAGCCCTCCATAAAATAAAACTCCCTTCCGTTTAAACCTAACTCAGCCAGAGAGCCAGTCTCGAAAACGGAATGGGAGGGGATGGTAAAGCAGTATTCTCTATCTACCGACCCATCATCCCCATCATGTTTTTGGGCATCTTGCCCTTCATCCCCATCTTCATCATCTTCTGCATCTGCACAAACTGGTTCAGAAGCTGGTTCACATCCTGCGGCTGGACTCCGCTACCACGGGCAATGCGTTTGCGCCGGCTCCCATCGATCATATTGGGATTCTGCCGTTCCGCGGGCGTCATGGAGAGGATCATGGCCTCAATCTTCTTCATCTGCTTTTCCTGGACGCCTTCCGGTATCTTGGCCGAGATTTTGTTGAATCCCGGAATCATATCCATCACAGAGGCCAGCGGCCCCATCTTTTTCAGAGCTCGCAGTTGTTCCAGAAAGTCTTCAAGATCAAACTTGGATGATTTAACCTTCTTTTCAAGCTCCTCCATTTTGGCGGCATCGAAGGTAGACTGCGCTTTCTCGATGAAAGTGAGCATATCACCCATGCCCAGAATGCGGGATGCCAACCGGTCCGGGTAAAAGCCTTCAAAGCCGTCCGGCTTCTCGCTGGTGCCCAGGAAACGGATGGGCACGCCCGTGACCCAGCGCACGGAAAGGGCCGCGCCGCCGCGGGCATCGCCGTCCGTCTTGGTGAGAATCAGGCCGGTAATGCTGACCTTTTTATTAAATTCCTCCGCCACGCGCACCGCGTCCTGGCCGGTCATGGAATCTACTACCAGCAGGACTTCCGCCGGGTTGGTGGCCTTGCGGATTTGGGCCAGTTCTTCCATCAATTCTTCGTCGATGTGCAGGCGGCCTGCCGTATCGATAATGACCCACTGGATGCCCAGCAAGCGTGCTTTCTCCACGCCGTGTACTGCGATGTCTTTGGTGCTGACCTTGGGGTCTTCACTGTGCACGGGAATATCTAGTTGCTTGCCGAGCGTAATTAACTGTTGAATGGCGGCGGGGCGGCGGGTGTCCGCGGCTACCAGCAGGGCTTTCTGGCCGTTTTTGCGCAGGTTCAGCGCCAGCTTCGCAGCCGTCGTAGTTTTGCCGCTGCCCTGTAAACCAACCAGCATGGCCACGGAGGGGGATTTTGGAGAAGGAACGAGTTTGCCCTGACCGTCGCCAAGGGTTTTAATCAATTCCTCGTTGACGATTTTGATGATCATCTGCGCAGGGGTCAGGCTTTGGAGCACGTCCGCCCCGACGGCGCGTTCCCGCACACGGGCGATGAAGTCCTTGACCACCTTGAAGTTTACGTCCGCTTCAAGAAGGGCCAGGCGCACCTCGCGCATAGCTTCGTCGATATCTTTTTCACTCAGCTTGCCGCGTTTGCCGAGGCCGCTGAAGACTTTACTCAGTTTTTCTGTCAATAATTCAAACATGATTTAATTCTATGCGAACGGTAGAGTGGGGTCAAACGGAGGATAATGGGTAATTTCTTTTTTTGTTGATACGGCGAAAATCGCTTTTGCACTGCTTAGGCCGGGCTTTGCTGAGCTGAGCAGGGGCGACATCTCGCG
>JANYKH010000254.1 GCA_025358235.1 Chloroflexota bacterium | reverse complement strand
AGGCAAACAACTTTAACTTATGCTAGAATTATGACAACTTCAAGAAGGGGGTCTTGAATTGGACCAATCAATCCATCTCACCAAAGACCTGGGGATGCTCCGCATCGCTGCCGCCCTGCCTCCTCTCCGCGTCACGGACGTCGATTTTAACACCGCGGGCATCATCGATTACATCAAGAAAGCCGCCAAAGACGGCGTGCAGATTATCACCTTTCCGGAATTGGCCATCACCGGCTATTCCATGGCGGACCTGGTGCAGCAGCAAGCCCTTCTGAAACACGCCCGCCAGGGGCTGGAATTAATCCTGAAGAAAACCGCCCGTTACCAAATACTGGCCGCCATCGGCATACCGTTGGAAGTTGATCAGAAGGTCTTCAACTGCGCCGCGGTAATCTGTTCCGGCCAAATACTGGGTATTATCCCCAAAACCTACCTGCCTACCTACAAAGAATATTATGAGTCCCGCTGGTTCACATCCGGGCAGGATGCCTGCACGGACACGGTGGAAATAGCCGGGCAAAGAGCGCCCTTTGGCAGCGATATTCTATTTACTCTAAAGGGCATGAAATCCGCCGTAGTCGGCGTTGAGATTTGCGAAGACTTGTGGGTGCCCCTCGCCCCCCACGAATACCAGGCGGTGGGCGGGGCCACCGTGCTCCTCAACCTCTCCGCCAGCAATGAAATCATCGGCAAAGCGGACTGGCGCAGGACGATGATTTCCTCGGAATCAGGCCGGTGCGCCGCCGCCTATTGTTACACTTCGTCCGGCATGGGCGAATCCTCAAATGACATCGTTTTCAGCGGGCACGCGCTCATCGCTGAAAACGGCATCATGTTACAAGAATCAGAGCGTTTGGCCAAAAAAGACCAGATGATCACGGCGGATATAGACGTTCAAAGACTGGTCAATGATAGACGCTCCATCAATAGTTTTTGCCGGGTGTCCGAGCGTCCGTTCAGGCTGGCCGAATGCGAGGTAAACGATCCCCCGGCCGGCGACCTCCGCCGGGAGGTTGACCCCCACCCTTTCGTCCCGGCTGACCCCGCCCGCCGCGCTGAGCGGTGCCGCGATATCTTCGCGATCCAGGTGGCAGGGTTGGCGCAAAAATTGACCGGAGCCAAACAGGAAAAGATCGTCCTGGGCATCTCCGGTGGCCTGGATTCCAGCCTCGCCTTACTCGTCGCGGTAAAGACGATGGACTTTCTCGATCTGCCGCGCACTAATATTTACGCTTATAACCTCCCCGGTTTCGGTACCACCAGCCGCACCAAATCCAACGCTGATTCTCTGTGCCGCGCGCTCGGCGTAAGCTATGAACAAATCAATATCAACCGCACCTGCCGCTCCCATCTGCGTGATCTCGGCCACGAGGGTGAAGAGGACATCGTTTTTCAGAACGTGCAGGCCCGCTACCGCACCGAGTTTTTCTTTAATAAGGCCAACGGAATCCACGCCATCGTACTGGGGACGGGAGACCTGACGGAAATCGCCCTGGGCTGGGCCACCTTTTCCGGCGACCACATGTCCCACTATCATGTAAATTCCTCAGTGCCCAAGACGCTGGTGCAATATCTTGTTCGCTGGGTAGCGGATGAGGAACTGGCGGGGACGCTCGCACAACAAGCCTTGCTGGATATCCTGGCCACGCCCATTTCCCCGGAACTGCTCTCCCCCAAAAGCGGCAAGATAGCTCAAAAAAGCGAAGAATCCATCGGTCCGGTGGAACTGGCTGACTTTTTCCTCTATCCGTTTGTACGTCAGGGAATGCCGCCCGGGAAAATCCTGTACCTGGCTAACGAAGCTTGTAAACGCCGCAGCTTTGAAAACAACTATGAATTAGACGAATTGCGCCGCTGGCTGCGCAGTTTTTTGGTCAGGTTTTTCGCCAACCAGTTCAAACGGACCTGTTTCCCGGAGGGTCCCAAGGTCGGTTCAGTCAGTTTGTCCCCTCGGGGCGATTGGCGAATGCCCTCTGAAGCCCGGCCGGAATTATGGCTGGAAGACATGGAAGGAATGTTCGCCAGGCTGAAAGGCGAAGGCTAATTACGGACGACACTCTATCTTTCGTCGAATTTCCGGTAAATCAATCCTAAATTGCCATATTATGTCAACCATGACGAAAATGATTTTCGGTTAAGTACCATAACTACTTGAATTAAAGAGACCATGATAGTATATTTTATCAGATGTACGCGCAAATACCCGGCTCCGTTTTGACTGCGGATAAAAATAAATTGAACGCCTTTCCGGCTTCATCCAGGTTAGCTGAAATATCCGGTTTCCTGAAAAATCAAGGCACAGAGGCCTATCTGGTAGGGGGCTTTGTGCGTGATACGCTCCTCGAGCGTGAAACCGCTGATATCGATATAGCTGTAGCCGGGGACGCCCTCATTGCGGCCAAAAGAATCGCGGAAAAAACTGGCGGAACTTATGTCGAACTGGATGATGTCAACCGCATCGGCCGTGTTGTTTTCGGTTCAGCGAACGGAACAGAAGC
This sequence comes from Chloroflexota bacterium, assembly GCA_025358235.1. Classification (GTDB taxonomy): domain Bacteria; phylum Chloroflexota; class Dehalococcoidia; order Dehalococcoidales; family RBG-16-60-22; genus JACPQH01. Next base: position 3,242 of record JANYKH010000254.1, on the reverse strand, counting down.
CCAATTCTACTTCGATTTTACTTCTCTGCGCGGCAGCATCATGGAAGACCTGGCCCAGCGCGACTTCACTATCGACGCTATTGCGCTCCCCTTGGACAATCGCACCTCAGGCTGGATTCCCGCCGATTTTATAGACCCCTTCGGCGGGATGAAAGATATCACCACGAAAACCATCCGCGCCGTCAATCCCGGTATATTCAAGGCTGATCCCGCCCGCCTGATGAGGGCGGTCCGGTTATCCGCCCAGCTTGGTTTCACTATCAAGCCCGGCACAGCCTCTCTGATTAAATCCGAAGGCGCCCTGATTCAGAACGTCGCCGGGGAAAGACTCAGAGAAGAGCTGGTACGCATTCTGGCCGTGCCCGCCTCAAGCCGGTACATCTTCGATTTAGAGGAACTCGGTCTGCTGACTCAACTGATTCCGGAACTGGCCCAGGCGCGGAACGTAGAACAGCCCATCGTCCATTATTGGGACGTCTTTCAACATTCGATGCAGACCACCGCTACCGCAGATTTCATCCTGGGTGAAGACTCCTATAAATACCCCTCACCCGAAGCGCTGGCGATGGTGCCGTGGACAGAGGAAGTGAGCAATCACTTCAAAAAAACGGTAGGATTCGGTACCACGCGGCGGAGTCTTTTTATTTTGGCCGCCCTGCTGCATGACATCGCTAAACCGGAATCCAAGTTCGTCGACGACGAAGGTCACACCAGGTTTTTCGGCCATACCAGCCGCGGGGCCACAGTCGCTTCCGAGATTATGATGCGGCTGAGATTCAGCGCACGGGAAATCACCGTGGTGGAATCGATGGTGGAGAACCACATGCGGCCCAACCAGATGAGCAACGAGGGACTGCCCACCCGCCGCGCCATCTACCGCTTCTTCCGGGATACCGGGGAATGCGGAATCGACATTCTTTACCTTAGCCTGGCGGATCACATGGCCGCCCGCGGACCGGGCCTGGACCTGACAGAATGGAAGAGGCACACTGATCTGGTGCGCTTTGTCCTGCAACAACGCTCCGAAGAGGAGAAGCTGCCTTACCCGGTCAATATTATTAACGGCAACGATATTATGAATGAATTTAACATCCCCGCCGGACCTGAAATTGGAAGATTAATCGAAGCTGTGCGAGAAGCCCGGGCAGCGGGTGAAATCGCCACGCGCGATGAAGCCATAAACTATGTTAAAATGCTGATACGCAATTCGGCATCCTAAGGAGAAACAATGCGCAGAAGAAACATTTTACTTCTCATCATCCTCGCTATTTTTGCCTTTTCGCTCTGGGCCGTAATCCCGCTTGACGGCAACCGGTTCGGGCGGCAGGGCGTCCGCCTGGGTCTTGACCTGGTGGGCGGCGTGCACCTGGTTTACCAGGTAAAGTTCCCGGATAACGCCACGGACGCGGAGAAAAACGCCGCTATCGACCGTGAAATCGCCACTATCCAGAGCCGTATTGACCAATACGGCGTCGTGGATCCGATCATCCAGAAACTCGGCAATGACCGCATATTGGTCCAGCTGCCCGGTTTCACGGATATCGATGCTGCCAAGGGTTTCGTTGAAACCACCGGCTTCCTTGAATTCCGGCAGATGGAATTGACCGCTGACGGCAAACAGGTAACGCTGGGAGACTACCTCTCCCAGGCTAAACCCGCTTTTGTGGATACCAAGGAAACGGGTACCCGCATTTTTGTGGACACCAAAAACAATCCGGTTGTCATCATCACTTCTACCCCGGCCGGGTTGAAATTTACTGATAATAACGGCAAGGTTATTGACCCCGCCGCGATGGATTTCTATCGGACGTCCGTTTCGTGGGTAATCTCACGCGGAGATGACGGCACACCCTTAACCGGCGGACTTCTGGCTGACGCCAGGGCAGATGTCCAGACCCAGGCCGGTGTTAACGCCGTCGTCGATATTAAATGGAACGATCAGGGCTCAGCGATTTTTGATCAGATCGCCAAGAGGCTCTATCAGAAGCAACTCGGCATTTTCCTTGACAGTAAATTAATCTCCGCTCCGCGTATTAACTCACAGAGTTACGGCGGCAGCGCGATTATCGAAGGTTCTTTCTCGGTAGACGAAGTCAAGAAACTCGCCAACCTGCTCCAGTCCGGCTCACTGCCGGTTCCCTTGGTGAAACCGCCGCTGTATCAGGAAAAGGTTTCCGCCACACTGGGCGCTAACTTCGTTGATAACAGCGTCAAGGCGGGCATCATCGGCATTTTGCTCGTAATGTTATTCATGATCGCCTACTACCGGATGTCCGGTGTCGTCGCCAGTCTGGCGCTGCTCTTTTACTCGGCCGTGGTACTGGCCATCTTCAAGTTGTGGCCGATTACCCTGAACCTGGCCGGTCTCGGCGGATTCATCGTCTCGGTGGGTATGGCAGTAGACGCCAACGTGCTCATCTTTGAGCGCATGAAAGAGGAGTTCCGCAGCGGGCGTACCCTCGGCGCGGCTATCGATGCCGGCTTCGACCGGGCATGGTCCGCCATCCGTGACAGCAACGTAACCACATTTATCGCTTGCGCCATCCTTTACTGGCTGGGCAGCAGCGTCGTTGCCAGCGGACCGGTAATGAGCTTCGCGATCACACTGTTCATCGGTGTCGCGGTAAGCATGTTCTCCGCCATCACGGTCAGCCGCGTACTGCTCCAGCTTTTCCAGGGTACGGCCCTCGCGCAAAAAACAAATTGGTTTGCACCGAATTGGGGTAAGAAATGAAAATTGATATTATCGGCAAGAGATTCAACTATTTTCTGATTGCCATTGTAATGGTAGTAATCGCTGTGGTCGCGTTGTTGACCTTTGGACTGACACCGGGCATTGAATTCAGCAGCGGTTCATTGCTGACCATTTCCTTCCCGAACGCTCCTGACCAAAAAGGTATCGAAGCAGTCCTTAACGACATGGGCTATCAGTCCCTCGTTCAGAAAACAGGCAACGATTTCCTGATCCGGACCAGACCAATTACCGCGGAAGAAAAAACTGCCATCGAAAACGCGCTCAGTGCGAAATTCGGTCAGGTCACCGAGAGTTCTTTTGCCTCGGTATCTCCGCTGGTGGCTACTGAGACTGCCAGGAATGCGGGCTACGCCGTACTGGCAGCCGTGGCCGGCATCCTGCTGTACGTCACCTGGGCCTTCCGCGTCATGCCAAAACCTTTCCGCTACGGCGTAAGCGCCATCATTTCCCTCTCCCATGATTTGCTAGTAACCATCGGTCTTTACGC
>JANYKH010000253.1 GCA_025358235.1 Chloroflexota bacterium | reverse complement strand
TGCAGCGATAAAAATGCCTGTGGGCCGGCCCCTGTAACTGAGTGGGGCAAGTATATTGCGTTAGTGTTTACCTGCAGTTCTTCCATCAGTGATGACATGTTTTCCAGCCCTGTCTGAAGGAGCAAGCGGCAGGCTTCCGGTGAGAGACGGGGTACTGCTCGGGCAAGGGTAAGCAATATGATTCCCAAAATCACCATAGCTAGCCCCAGCGCGGCAAGCCATGCTGTCCCCATTAGGAAAAACGCACCGAGGAATAGAGTGGCCCCAGAAATGAGCAATCCCACTCCGGTGGTATTGTAAACGCTCCTGATATGCAATAGTTAAACCTCTTGGAAAATATACCACAAACCTGAATTCAAGAGGAATTCGCAAAACCTGGGTTCAGGTTATGCGGTTTGAGTGGACAGATGTCGTCGTAATTTTGGGTAAGCTGTCTTGTTAGCCGGCTGTTTCTCCGGCGTTTCGGTGAAACGGGTCCATTGTTCCGGCCGGTGCAGCAGACCGGTTTTGGCGCAGCCAACTGCAATACATTTCGGGGTTTCTATTTTGGCCGCTTGAGAAGCGGTAAATACTTCCCAGTTCTCGGGGTGGTAGAAGTGGGGCGTTTTTGTACTACCATTCTTCCCGGCGTTGTTGGTGGCCGTTTCCGGCATGGGCTGCCAGGTCTCCGGGCGATAGTATAAAGCGTGTTTTGTGGGCTCCGGCGCATTAAGTTTTGTTGCAGCCATCAAAGGCTCTTTCTCAACTTTGCCGGTGAATTGTTTCCAGTCTGTGGGCCGATAAAAAACGCCCTTCGTTTCCGGGGTAGATTTCACCATCGTCTGCCGGGTTACCGGTTCGACAAAATGAGACCATTCCCGCGGCTCATGCAGCAATGCGCGGCCGGGATTAGATGCCAGCCAGGTGACCCAGCCGGGTAGCGGCTGTTCGAAGGGACGCGCGGCGTGCTGTTCCGTAACCAGGCGGCGGAACATGATTTTGACCACGAGAAAGCGGCAGATGCCTGATAAGAGAAACAGCCCCAGGATGCTACTGCCGAAAACAGGCACCATAAAGGTGAGAAGGTAAGCGCCCGCCAGCGATCCGAGTCCCGCCCCCAGCATACCCAGACTGCGGTGATAAATGATGAATTTTAACCGGTTCTCCGGCGCGGCCTGCCTGTAGATAATCGTTTGGATGTTCAGATCAAAGCCTGCCCACAGCACGCCGGAAAATACCTGCGCTATGACAAGGTAAGTTATGTTGCTGGAGAAAAGCCAGATGATGGGAATTATCGGAATCAGTTTGCAGATAATGCTTAAAACATGGACGTTATTTTTTCTATCCGCGTATTTGCCCCAGAAGCGCGAACTGACAATCCTGGCTGCATATTCCGCGGTGACGATAATTGTGAAGGTGGTATAGGTGAAACTCAGGTCTTTGAGCATATATATTGAAAATAGAGGCCCCGCCAGGTTAACAGCCATCTGAAATAGCGCAACAAACAATATCAGTTTGCCCAGGTGCTGGGTCGTGATTTCTTCGAAGAACTCGCCCAGGCTGAAATTCGTATTGCCCTGTTCGACAGGGATAGAAGGCGGCTTGATGACACGGAACAACAATGTGTAACCGCTCGCCGCCAGGGTGGCAATACCGAAAATCACGGCAAACCCGGAAAGCCCGAAGCCTACCGCATGGTCCAGTATTAACCCCATCACGTAGAATGACCCGATGTAAGCCGCGCCGGAAACCAGCGCCCTCATTCCCAGATAACGTCCCACTTTGTCCGCCGGCAGCATGTCCGCCAGCCAGCTATCGCGTAGGGGGCCGCACAGCAGTGAAGGCAGCACGTTGAGTACCCAGAGAATAATAAGGAGTGTGGGGCTGCATTTGATGCCAAGAACGAAAATGACGGCAATAGGAATCCAGGTTACCACGTTGGCTACGGCCAGCAAGACGGTCATTCGTTTGGCCGGGCCCATGCGCTGGACAATGCTGGGAGCACTGATACAGAAAAATGAGAACAGAATATTAGTCAGGAAGCTGAGGAAGGAGAGATCCTTCGCCTCAGCCCCAAAATCAATCAGTGAAGCCGATTGATAGGCTATTGCGGCATTTTCCACTGAGGAAGCTACCGCTTCCCCGTGAAATGTATTAAGACTAACCTTATCGTCTCTGGTTAGTTCAGTTTCTTTAACTGCCAAGGTGCACCAGCTAGATTCAGTTCAACCTCACAGATATTACTCTTAGTTACAGTCAATTTCAAGAGGTTTTCAAACTATATTTTTAGCTATGACTTGGCTTTGAGTTTCATCGAAGCACTGTCCGGGTTTACCTGGATCGAAATAAGCCCCTGCTTTATGGCTACAACCACCGCTTCTGTCCGGGCGTTGGCGTTTAATTTCCTCAGAATCGAAGTGACATGGTTCTTGATCGTCTGTTCGCTGATGCCCAGTTCGCCGGCGATTTGTTTGTTCAGAAATCCCTGGGCGATGTAGTTCAAAATCTCGGTCTCCGGGGGGTGAGGGGGGAAATTAAAGACTCAGCCTCACTGCGCCAGTATAACTCCTGAAATTGGTTCAACACCTGTTCCGCCAGCTTTGGACGGGTCGTCAGGGCTTCATTAATGGGGTGTTCGCCCCTGGCCACCGCCCTGATCGTGTCAGTCAGTTTCTCGCCGGTCACATCCTTGCTCAGATAAGCTACCGCCTGAGCCTTGAGAGCCTGGAATAGCTGGGCGTCATTCGCATTGGAGGTAAGCATTATCACACCGATGTTTGGCGAGCGCTGCTTGATGCGCCGGCCCAGTGTCAATCCGTTTTCAGACGGGCCGTCGATGTCAACTAGGGCTACATCCGGCGCCAGGCTGTCAATCGAGTTTAATACTTCATCGTTGATCTCCGGCGCGCCCGTGATTTCAATATCCTTTACGTGAGCCAGAGAGTGCTGGATGCCCTCGCGGAATAAAGATTGGTGACTCACAATAAGAAGCTGAATTTTCTCCACAGTGCCTTCTCCTTTAGTTTCAAGCATTCTTGGTGACTCCTAATAATCTTATCACACCGTCTTCAGATTCTAATTTATTAAACAGCAAAACAAAAACCCCCGATAATTTTGGGTCGAATTGTTTGCCCGAACCGTTGGTTATCTCTTCTAGGGCCTTTTCAAGGGACAATATGTTTGAGTATGATCTTTCGGAAGTCATTGCTGCAAAAGCATCTGCTATTGCCAGTATTCGCGCTTCAAGAGGTATTTCCTCGCCCTTCAATCCGTCCGGATAACCGGTACCGTCATACCTCTCATGGTGGTGCCTGATACCGGCCACGCAGGTATCTAGTTGGCAAAGGCTGGCGATGTTAGCCCCCAGTTGAGGGTGTGCTTTGATCAGTTCCCATTCCTGGGCTGTAAGTTCACCGCGCTTGTTCAAGATTTCGTCGCTGATGACAATCTTGCCAATGTCATGCAGCAGCGCGCAGGTCTCAAGCCGCAACAGATCTTTTTGGTCCAGTTTCAAAGCGTGGCCCAGAGCTGAAGCATATTCACTTACTTTTTCCGAATGACTGTTGTGCGCCCGGGCATCAAGCTTGGCCCATAGGGCATAAATCGTACCAAGAGCTTTCTCATCTTTGGTGCCTGCCAATCCTGCTACAACATTGCGGAAATGGGTTAAAGTACCGGAAGCCATCAGCACCATGTTGCCGCCTTTACGCTTGGCCTGGTACAGGGCTTCATCAGCCGCTGAAATTATCTCATTCTGGCTGACACCGTCAGACGGCCACATAGCCAGCCCCAAGCTGGCTGTCACCGGCACTGCATCAAATTCAAACTCGGCCTCAGACTGGGTGTTGCTTAGCTTCAGCACTTTTTTACGGATTCGCTCTCCTACCTGAACGCCCGCGTTGGAAGGGGTCTGCGGCAAAAGAATGGCAAACTCATCGCCTCCATAACGGAAGGCGTAATCTACTACGCGGATTGATGATTTGATGCTGACGCCGATCTGGTTGATAAGCTTGTCTCCTGCCAGATGGCCGTAAGTATCGTTATAGGCTTTGAGGGAGTCCAGATCAAGAATGATGATGGAGAAGATCCCACCGTAGCGGGTGCAGCGGCGGATTTCATTTGAAAGCATCTCATCGAAGCTGCGCCGGTTCAGCAGCCCGGTTAACTGGTCGATCCTCGCCATTTCCTGGGTTTGCATATACAGCCAGGCGTTACCCACCGGCATGGCAATTTGTGAAGCCAGCTGCTCTAATAACGAAACGTGTTTGCTTTTGTAGACATTCGTTTTTCGGCTGGCCACATACAGACTTCCGGTGACTGTGCCCCTCACTATCAGTGGCAGGCAAATAACTGATGAAAGCCGGTCTGTAAAACGTTGAAAGTTAGTCAGACGGTTGTCACTGCAAATATCCGGAACATATAAGGCTTCTTTATTATCCAGCACTATATCTGTCATCATTCCGGTAAGCGGCACCCGCTCTCCGGGTTGCCATATTGGGTCTGATTCCGGCCAGGAAGCCATGAAATGTTGATTATCATCCTGAATGAGCGTAATCGCAGCCCAGTCAATTTCTACCAGACTGCTCAATTCCGTAATGGCGCTGCCGAATGCGCTTTGCACGTCGAGGCTGGAACTGATCATCGAAGCGGCGCGGTTTATAGTGGTTACTTCACGCTCGTGTTCATGAAGCTGCTCCCGCAGCGATTCCTTTTCCATGGAGACGGCTACCCGGTTCACCAGTTCCCCAATGAGGTCTAAGTCTTCAGCCGTGTAGCGCCCGGATTGCTTTTTACCAAGGGCCAGTACGGCAATAAGTTTGTCCCGGCTGATTAATGGAAACATCACCTCAACACCGGTTTGGCGCATGGGTGCTGTCTCCCAGATAACACTTACGTCTGAAAGGCCTTGCAAATTACCCCGGCTGAGATACTTGCGCTCCTGCTTCAGATATTGGAGTATCGGGCCCGGTTCCTCGATCACCAGATCGGCCAGACTATTGTTTCCACTAGGGGCAAACTGCT
>JANYKH010000210.1 GCA_025358235.1 Chloroflexota bacterium | reverse complement strand
GCGTACCTGGCCGGAATGACAGTTTAGATGGGAGCGAATCAGGGAGGGGCTGGGTGAGAAATAACCTTGATGGCCCCCCTCACCTTAGTCCTCTCCCGCGGCGGGGAGAGGACAATAGTTGTCTTTCAGACGGGGACGGTGAGGGGTAGGGGACAGGGGCAGGTTTGGTCACCCTATTTTGTCTTTTCCGGCTCTTTCAAATCGTACTTGGTACGGTAGCCGCGGGGGGTGACGATCCAGCCTTTTGAGACGAACGATTTGGAATTGCCGATGATGACTGTCGTGTTCATGCCGATATCGTTTTCAAGCAGGTGGGCGAGGTCGGTGACGGTGACCTGCTGGGTGGGGCGGTTGGCATTGGTGACGATGCCGGCGGGGGTGTGGGGGGACCGGGTGCGAAGGAGGATTTGGACCGCCTCTTCCAGATTATTGCGGCGGGTCTTGCTGCTGGGGTTATACAGCGCGATGACAAAATCCGCCTGGGCCGCGAGGTCCACCCGGCGGGCGATAACCTCCCAGGGAACGAGGTAATCGCTGAGGCTGATCGAGGCGAAGTCCGTGTTTAGCGGCGCGCCGAGCAGCGAGGCGCAGGAGACGAAAGAAGTGACTCCGGGGACGACCTCCACTTCAGGCGGATCGGCCATTTCCGAGACTAATTCGCCCACGAGCCCGGCCATACCGTAGATGCCGGAATCGCCGGAGCAGATTAGAGCTACATTGGAGCCGGCGCGGGCGGCTTCAAGGGCGGCGCGGGCGCGCTCAACCTCTTCTCTCATCCCGCTGGCAATGATCTTCTGGCCGCGCAGGATGGGGGAAACCAGCTTCAAATAGGCATCATATCCGGCGACGACTTCACTGTTTTTAATGGCATCCCGGGCGGCAGGCGTCATATTCTCAATATTGCCGGGGCCGATGCCGACGAGGGCAAGTTTGCCGGACCGTTTTCTTTTTACATCACGGAAAGGTTTCCGGGCGATGGCGACGGTGACGGCGCGGTCGAAGGGGGTTTTGGGGACAATGATTTCGCCGCCATCGCAGCTAAGTAAGGCGGCGGCTTCGCAGACGGAGCCGGTGTGGACGTGGCGGAGGGCGGCGGGGGAGGGTGGGGAGGGAACCGCGGTGTTTTTCAGATTTTCACCGGAGTGGAAATCCACCGGAGCGCTGATTGAGGCGGCAAATTCGGTGATACCGGCCTCGTCGTTCTTGACGTCGATGGTGGAAATTCCGCCTATGCAACCGGCTGATAAGTTATGGTTATGGAGGATGTCCAGGACGGCTTTTCTGATTTGTGCAGCGGATGTGCCGCGGTTGCAGCCAAGGCCCACAACCAGAGTTTGAGGCCGATAAATGACATAATCCTGTGGCAATGAGGTTAAAACATTTTCGTCGAAAATCCGGTCGGTGATTATCATTGCGCTTTTAAAGTCTTTAAGATCGTCTGGAGATTTGCATATGCAAACATTCGGCGGCAGGCGGACTTTCTCCGGCCACCAGCCGGTTTCGCCGGCATCCTGATAAACTCCGACTTTGTCCCCGTTCACCAGCGTGGCGATGACGGCGTTCAAACTACTTTCATGCTCCATCTTCCAGCCAAATTCCGCGCCAAGCAGGTCAGCGGAAAGCGCGCCGGTAACGTCCGAGGCGGTGGTGATGACGGGTTGAGCGCCCAGAATATCAGCCACCTGTTTCGCCAGGGCGTTGCCGCCCCCCAGGTGCCCCGCCAGCAGGCTTACGGCGAAGTCGCCGCGAGTATCCACCACCACTATGCCGGGATCGGTGTGTTTGCTTTTTACCAGCCCCGCAATCTGGCGCACGGCGATGCCGGCCGCCATGATCAGCACCAGCGACCGGTACTGGCGGAACAGCCGGTTCATATGAATTTCCAGGGGGAGGGTGTAATGAATTTCATTACTCGTTTCAGCCAGACCCTCAGGCACGAACAAATGGCTTCCGGGCATGGCGGTGGTTAACCGGCGGCCTACATCGGCGCCGCTGTGGTTGATGGCCACGATGGCCAGGCTGGAGTAATCGGTTTTACCAGGTAAAGTTTTCATCATAAAGTTTAGAACGGCGACCCGTGCCCGGTTCGAGGAAATCCCCGACGAGGATAAGGGCCTGTTTATTAATACCGGACGCTTTTACTTTTTCGGCCAGATCGCGGAGCGTGCCGCGGATAATTTTCTGGTCTTGCCAACTGGCGCGGTAGACGACCGCGGCGGGGGTGGTGGGAAGATAACCGCCGGCCAGCAATTCTTCGACAACGGAATCGATCATGGACGAACTTAAAAACACGGCCATGGTGGAGTGGTGGGCGGCCAATTTGCGCAGTTGTTCGGCTTCGGGCACCGGGGTTTTGCCTTCCAGCCGGGTGATGATGACGGTCTGGGAAACCTCGGGCAAGGTAAGTTCACGTTTTAAAGCGGCCGCGGAAGCAAATAAGGAACTTACCCCGGGGATAATTTCATATTCGATGCCTTTCTCGTCGAGGGCAACCATCTGTTCCTGAATCGCGCCGAAGATGGCGGGATCACCGCTCTGAAGGCGGGCGACCGTCTTGCCGAGTTTCACCGCCCCGGCGATAATGGCGGTGGTTTGCGGCAGACTCATGCGGGCGCTTTTATGAATCTCAGCATCCAGGCGGGCAAAACCAAGAACAGCCTCGTTGATAAGCGAATCGGCGTAAATGATGACATCCGCGCGCTCGATAATTTTACGGGCTTTGACGGTCATCAGATCAACGTCACCGGGTCCCGCGCCGATAAAATACACCGGATTTGCCAAGCTACCTCCGCAGAATCATGAGGGACAGATAGTCCAGTTTCTGTCCCCGCAGCTTTGTAATATCTCTGATAATTTCTTCTTCGCCGGTGGTGCAGCGTTTTATAAAGACGCACTTTTCCGCCAGCCCGAGCGGTTCCAATATCGCCAGCACGCGGTCAAGGGCGGAACTGATTTTCAGAAAGACGACAGTGTCGAAAGTCATGGCGGTCTGCCTGATGAAAGCTTCATCCGAGGAAGCGGAAATGATAGCGATTTTATCATCCCCGGTGGCGAGGGGCAGGGCGGCGCAGGCGGCCGCCGCGTTGATGGAACTGATGCCGGGCACGATCTCGATCTCCAGTTCCGGATGGTCGCGGCGGAGGATTCTAAAAACGTATATAAATGTGCCGTAAAGCAGGGGGTCGCCAATATTGATAAAGGCGCAATCCTGACCTTTCGCGAGGTATTTCCAGGCGGTATCCGCCGCCTTCTGCCAGTAAGGTTGAAGGTCGCCGGGTTCTTTGCGCATGGGAAATTCGATCTCGACAACCAATTGATCGGGTTTGAGCAGCCCGGCGATGATTTCGTGGGCGACACTATCACTGCGGCGGTCTTTCTGCGGTACCAGAACGACCGGGACTGAAGTCAAGACGCGGTGAGCCCGCAGGGTGAGCAGGTCCGGGGCTCCCGGACCCACGCCTACCCCGTAAAACCGGCCCAGTTTGGCTTGTTTTTCCATTATGCCTTCCATCCGGTAATGACAAAGACGGGGTTCAAAGCTTCAAGCCGGGTAAGATCAAGGATCGCCTTTGAACGGGCGATGCTAACCTGGCACGTTTCTGATTCAAACCCGTTCTTCTTCAAAGATTCGGCGGCTAAAGCGAGATTTTCAAAAGTGACAGCGTTGATGACAATGCGCCCGCCGGTTTTCAGCCTTCGGCAGGTAACCTCAATAATCTGAGCCATATTACCCGCGCTTCCCCCGATAAAGACGGCCGAAGGCCGAGGAAGTTCCTCCAGTTTATCCGGTGCGAGGGCATGGACTATTTTGATGTTGAAGCGCTTAAATCTGGCTGTGTTTTGGTGAATTACTTCGATATCCTTCTCATTCTTTTCAACGGCGAAGACGAGGCCTTGTGAGGCTAGGATTGAAGCCTCGATGGAGACGGCCCCGGACCCCGCCCCGATGTCCCACACCACGCTGTTTTCCGTCAGCCGCATTTTCGCCAGACTGAC
>JANYKH010000199.1 GCA_025358235.1 Chloroflexota bacterium | reverse complement strand
TTCCAACCTGATCATCGTGGCGGGCCGCCCCGGTATGGGCAAGACCAGCTTCGCGCTTTCGATGGCCCGGAATATCGCTGTCGAGCAAAAAGCCACGGTGGCGATTTTCAGTCTGGAAATGTCCCGCGAGGAACTGGTCATGAGACTGCTTTCCGCCGAGGCCAATGTGGACTCGCAGCGTCTCAATTTCTGGCGCCACGAGGAAGACGCCCGCACCGAAGACCAGGAACGACGGATCATGAAAGCCGTGGGGACGCTTTCCGAAGCGCCCATATTTATCGACGATTCTCCTTCACTGAAGGTTTTTGAATTACGCAGCAAAGCACGCCGCCTCCACCGGGAACGCGGCCTCGATTTGATTGTTATTGACCATCTGGGACTGATGCAGGGGGATGGGAAGAACGGCGGGGGTGAAAACCGCGTCCAGGAAATCAGCTATATTTCCCGCAATTTGAAATCCCTTTCCCGCGATCTTAAAGTGCCAATTATGGCTATTTCCCAGTTAAGCCGCGCCTCAGAAAAGCGCGATGACCGCGTGCCCAAACTGCCGGACCTGCGAGACAGCGGCAGCATCGAGCAAGACGCGGATGTAGTGATGTTCATCTACCGCGAAGGTTATTACGAGACCGAAGAGCAGTGGAAGATGGGACACCCCGGACAGCCCTTCCCCAAGGAAGAGGCGGACATCATCGTCGCCAAGCACCGCAACGGCCCTACCGGCAAGGCCAAATTACGATTTATCGCCAACACGGCCCGGTTCGAGAGCATCACGATACAGGCGCCAGTGCCCGGCCCGGTTAAAGCCGCCAAACTTGTATGAACGATTTTAACGGCTTCCCGGCCCGCATGGACTTCACGCCCCTGCCCGCGCCCTTCCTGAGTGCCGTTCTACCGGAAATCAATGACGCTAACGAGATCAAAGTTATTCTATACGCCATCTCGGCGCTGTACCGCAAGAAAACCTATCCCAAATACATTACCGCCGGAGAACTGGCCCAAAACGAGGCCCTGATCGGGGCACTGCCGGAACCGGCCGCGGAAGAAATCGAGAGCTATATGGACAGCGCGTGCGATCGCAAGGTCTTTATTAAACTTACGGTGGAAACTGGCGGGGATGACACTGATATTTACATGCTGAATACCCCGGCGGACCGCGAGGCATCAGTGAAAATCGCGGGCGGGGAAATTAAAATATCCGGGATTAAAAGCGCCGGAATACCGGCGGTGAAACCTGTTAGAGCGCCTGATTTATTTAAACTTTACGAGCAGAATATCGGCGTGATTACGCCGATGATCGCGGATGAACTCAAAGCAGCAGAGAAATTATACCCGCAGGGCTGGCTGGAAGACGCGTTTAAGGAAGCCGTAACGCAGAACAAACGAAAATGGAGCTATATCTCGGCGATACTGGAACGCTGGGCCGCCGAAGGCAGGACCGATGGAACACATCAGCGAGATTCTAAAGCAAGCCCGGATAAATACGTCAACCAAAAATACGGAAACATGGTCCAGCGCTGAATCTGAGCCGGCGCAAAACGTCTGCCAGATTTGCCGCGGTTCCGGCATGCTGCATCCCCTCGATGCGGCGGGCAAACCGGACTTTGCCCGCGTAGTCCCGTGTGACTGCGTACGGCAGGTGCTGGAAAACGAAAAACATGACCTGCTGGAACGCTACAGCAGCCTGGGCATGCTGACGCGCTATACCTTTGACAACCTGGTTCCGGAAGGGCGCAGCGGCAATCCCGGGATGCAATTAAAGTTTAAAGAAGCAGTTTTAGCCGCCCAAAAATACGCCGAACAGCCGTCAGGGTGGTTTGTGATGGCGGGTCCGAGCGGCTCCGGCAAGACACATCTGGCGGCGGCCATCGCCAATGCACGGTTAAAACAGGGCACGCCGGTACTTTACAGTTCAGTCCCGGATTTACTTGATCAATTACGTTCAGCGTTCAGCCCGGAAAGCAAGATGGGCTATGACGAATTTTTCGAGCGGGTGAGGACGTCCCCGTTCCTGGTTTTGGATGACTTTAAGGCGCAGAGCGGCACGCCGTGGTCGGTGGAGAAACTCGATCAGATTCTGACCTTCCGGTACAACACGGAACTGCCCACAATAATCATCCTGGCGGGGCCGCTGGCGGACCTTGACGACCGGCTGAAAACGCGGCTGACGGATGCCAGACTGTGCCATGTTTACGAGTTCCAGGAAGACCAGTCCCAGGGCTATTTTGGGTGGAGCCCGGAGTTTGAAGCCCAGAAGAAGATGACCTTTGAAGCGTTTGACTGGCGGCGGGTGAATCTGCCTTACGAACAGCGGCAGAACCTGGCCGAGGCTTTCCGGAACGCGATGGAGTTTGCCAAGTCGCCGGAGGGGTGGCTGATACTGCAGGGAGTCAACGGCTGCGGCAAGACACACCTGGCGGCGGCGGTGATGAATTACAGATATGAGGCCAAACAGCCGGCTTTGTTTGTGGTGGTGCCGGACTTTTTGGACCATCTGCGGCAGGCGTTCAGCCCGGATTCCAAGGTGTCTTACGACCAGTATTTTGAACGGATAAAGAAAGCGCCATTGCTGGCGCTGGACGATTTCGGGGAGCAGTCAAGCACGCCGTGGGCGCAGGAGAAGCTTTACCAGGTGATCAACTACCGGTATAACGCGCGCTTGCCGACGGTTATCACGACCACTTTGAGTCTGCAAGAGATGGAAAACAGGGTGAGTTCAAGGTTTGTAGACCCTAAGCTGAGCGTGTTCTTCAATATGATTGCGCCGGACTACCGCGGGGACGCGGCGTCACGGGAGAACAAGGCGAAGAGGAAGACGAGGGGATAGAGGTGAACTGAAACCCATTTTAAGGTTTACCATCCCCTTTATCCCCTTCCATTTTTATACACAGGCACGGCCAGCCAAATTGGTTTGAATGGAAGGGGAAAGATTATTTAAAAAGGACG
>JANYKH010000173.1 GCA_025358235.1 Chloroflexota bacterium | reverse complement strand
TTGGGGGCCGGACAACATCAATACCGAGAAAAAGTAGAGTGAAGACTGACGGCCGGTGATAGACCGGCTTCAATCTTATGCATAGTTTAGTCATACGTAGAAAATATTGTAATGTGGTAAACGCGTAAAACGAATTTCACAAACACCCTGTATTTTTGCTAAATAACACCCTGTATGAAGCTAACATGGGTCATATTGGTCATTCCCTGACCAGCTCGACCAATATATATCCCATTTCAGACACATTCATAACATAATGATCAGGTATCCTGCAGGATGCCAGTGTTTCCCGGAATTCGTGTTAGAATGAAAGTATGGCTAAAGATTTTAAATCATTAAAAGATTGCCTGTTGCCGGCATATATCCGATCAATTGTGACGGCCTCCAACCTGAGACTCGGGAGAGAGATCGTCAAGGAACACGGGGTGGAATTCGTCGAACTGGGGCCTGAAGTCGCCATTGCGGAAGTGACGCCCCTGGGCGGAGTAACCCGTGACACGGAATTGCGGTTTACCGAAAACGGCTTGAAATGGAAGTGCAGTTGCACCGGAACGAGACTGTTTTGCAAGCACTGTGCGGCGACGGCAGTTGCGGCCAAGGTCAAGTTCGATAAAATGTAACCAAGGGAACTAGGCCAGCGGGGTTTTGGCGGGCATGCCGGGGCGGCGGGGGAATTTTTCCGGGGTGGGGCGTTTTTTATCGATAATAATCAACCAGCGGTTATCAGCCAGTTCTGACAGTTCTATTTTACGCGGTTCACGCAGTTCACCACCGAGAAGGCTGATGGCGGCTTTCGAGGCTTCTATTTCAGCACTTATATCACCTTTTTTCTGGGCGATGACAATGCCCCCCACCCGGCACAGCGGCAAGGTCAATTCGGCTAAAACGGCCATCGGGGCAAGACCACGCGCTACGACGACATCAAACTTATCACGGTACTGCGGCTGGCGGGCGGCATCTTCCGCCCGTTGATTCAGAACCGAGACCCCTGCCATACCCAGTTTATCAACCATCGAGGAGAGAAAGCGGGCTTTTTTACCGGTGGCTTCCAAAAGGGCCAGTTGAATAGCGGGCGACCATATTTTGAGTGGGATGCCGGGAAATCCCGCCCCGGAACCAACATCGATCAATCTGATTTGCTTACCCTGTACCAACACCGGGGCGATGGTAAGGGAATCAAGAAAATGCTTGATCTGGACGTCATTATATTCGGTAATGGCGGTGAGGTTGATTTGTTCATTGCGGGCCACCATTTCCTTGTAATAAAGTTCAAACTGTTCCAACTGGCGGGGGGAGAGGGAAATGCCCAACTTTTCTGCGCCGGATTTAAGAAGTTCCAACATGGGTAAAATTATAGCATGACTTTCACCCACCAGTATGGTCTGCCGTATCTAATCTTCATTGCTCCTTAATAATTACGATGCTAAAATGAGATTATGATTAGAAGAAGAATTGTTGTTTTAGCCCTGGCGTTAACATTATTGCTACCTGTACTGTTTACGGGATGCGGCATTATCGAGATTGCGCCCCCTGAGGCATCTCCCGCACCCACACCCACTGAAACGGTGCCGGTAGTCCCTATCAACCCCGCCTGGACTCCCCCGGCGGTAACCGGAAATACCACAGCCATTCCGGCCCCGGCCGGGCTGCCCAACATCGCGGATGTGGTGGCGGCGGTGAAACCATCCGTGGTGGCAATTAACATCACGGTAATTAACGTGTTCAACCAGAGCCAAGAGGGGGCGGGATCTGGGTGGATTATCGACCCCAACGGCATAATCGTGACGAATAATCACGTGATAGAGGGCGCGAACACAGTTTCAGTGACAATGGATGACGGCAAGACTTACAACGTCGAGCCGAAAGATATTTACACGGACGCACTTAATGACCTGGCAATACTCAGGATCAACGCCACGAACCTGCCCGCGTTAAAGGTGGGGGATTCTGCCAAGGTCAGGGTGGGGGAGTGGGTGGTAGCCATCGGCAACGCACTGGGACAGGGTATCAGCGCCACGGAAGGCATCATCAGCCGGAAAGGCGTAACACTGCCGGTAGACCAGGGGCAGACGCTTTATGACCTTATCGGCACGAGCGCAGCGATCAACCCGGGCAACAGCGGCGGGCCGCTGGTTAGCATGGCCGGGGAAGTGGTAGGTATCACGAGCGCCAAGTTGGCGAGCATCGGCATCGAAGGCATGGGTTACGCCATAAGTTCCAACACGGCGATGCCGTTGATACAACAATTAATCAAGAACGGTTATGTAGTACGGCCATGGCTGGGCGTTAACCTGCGCACAGTAGACCAGTTTACTGCTCTGGCCTATAGGCTGGCGGTAAAGAAGGGCGCGATGGTATCACAGGTGGCGGCCAACAGTCCGGCGGCCAATGGCGGACTCCAGCCGAATGACGTGATTGTGGCGGCGGGGGGCAAGGATGTGAATACCGCGGATGATATGGTGCGGATAATCATCGGCACGCCGTTAGGGCAAACGCTCGATGTTACTTACTACCGCGGCACGGAAAAAAAGACGACACAGGTGACGCCGATCCAAAGTCCCGCGCCGGCGAGATAAAACACAGACCAGCTAAAGCTGGTCTGGAATATCAAAATCCCCCTCCCCGGGCAATGGGGAGGGGGATTTTTTATTGCCTATTTTTGACAGTTACAGCCGCGATTTACGGCTCAAGTAACCAACTAACCAAGCGGGTCCACAAGCGGGTCCACATTCAGCCCCAAAACAAAAACCCCTCCCCCCGGGTACGGGGAAAGGGGGTTTACTTCTATTGAGGATTATTTTCTGAACGCGAAGGTGAGGTTATTATCCCTGGCCGTCCAATCTGTTTCCGTGATTGACATATTCACGCCGAGAGATGACTTGTCAGACCATTTGGTGATCTTCACGTATTTGTCCAATCCGGGGCCGGTGAAAAAAGTCTGCAGAGTACCGAAACCAGAACCAGACGCAGGATACTTGCCGCCGTTGTTCTCTTTCCACATCAGGGGAACATTGGTAAGCTGATAGCTCAACGTAGACCCGCCGTTGCCGCTGCGGGCCGCAGAAACCTGATAGACCGTCATGGAAACCAGCGTCAGCGCGTCCGGCGAAACGGTGCCGGTAACATCCGCCGTGATGTAGAAAGCCGGGTCGCTGAAAGTGCCGGAGAATGACGTGCCGTTCCACTTGAGATTGGTGACCTTCATAAACCAGTTGCCCAGCTGCCTTTTGACCGTTGTGCTGCCGGTTTTATAATCCCAGGTTACTCCCAAAGTCGCCGCTACGAGGATATTGGATTCCAGCGACGTAGACTGCTGAAGGATTGGCAGCAAATTTACTATGGTCTTCACCACTATCTTCACCGAGGCAGTGGCCAGTTCCTTACCCGCGGCGTCCTGAAGACTGGTGGTAATTGTGTAGTCACCGTCAGCGGGGAATAAATTTTCGAACGTGGCAGTATTGCTGCCGGCCTGCACATAATTGTTAACCGACCAGACGTATTTAGCCTTATCCGGAGCGTTAACTGCCGTGGCGGTAAAGGTGTACATCTTGTTTATCACGGGGTTGTCAAGGGTCTTGGGATCGATTGTGACGCTGATATTGGCTTTTCCTATCGTGATGCTGGCTTTATCCGTCGCCACTTCCTTGTTCGCTGCATCAAGCAAGCGCACGCTTACAGTATGAGCGCCTTCCGTGGTAAAGGTGGTGGCAAAATTGGTGCTGCTGAAGCCAGCCTTAACAGCTCCATCGACCGCCCATTCAAGCTTGACGTTCGGTGGCATCTTAT
>JANYKH010000172.1 GCA_025358235.1 Chloroflexota bacterium | reverse complement strand
CTAAGATGCCGTTTGGACTAACATTGGAAGTGGTATAACAAATGGGGGCAGGTCAATGATTAGATGTGTTTCTCAAAATATCGGCCATCAAGGCATTAAGACATTTGATAATGTTGTATTAACCCCTTATCTAATTTGACAGTATCTCTATTATCTAATAACATTGGCAGATTACGTTGCGATTACCACGATAGTGATCAAAGGTAAATTGGTCATTATCAAGATAAAGGAGCTGGACAATGGCAGAAGAAAATAAAGGCAGTCAGGGATCGCTGCCCAGGGCTAAACAGGACCCTAAAGTATGGGGCAAAGAGAACTATCCGTTTCCCAAAGGGGATGCTTACATTGAATGCGATGAGATGAAATGTGTTGGCTGCACCATCTGTCAGATGGCCTGCTCCATGAAACATTTCGGCGTCATCAACAAAGACATGGCCAGGATTCAGGTCCGCAAATACCTTCTGCCTCTCCCTAAAGGAATCCCCTTGACCTGTGTCCAATGCCAGGATGAAGAAAGAGAATGTGAAAAGGCCTGCCCTCTGGATCCGCCGGCAATGCATTATGACCACGAGACCAAACATATGCTCGTTGATGCGGAAAGGTGTCTGGGCGAAAATTGTCTGCAATGCAAAGATGCCTGTCCGGCCGGGGCCATTAGATCATACCCCGCCGCCACGACCACCCCACTGGTGTGTGACCTGTGTGACACCGAAAATAACGGTCAACGCGATCCCCAGTGCGTTAACGTTTGTCCTTACAGCGCCTTAAGGTTTTTAGCGACACGCGACCGCCGTTTTGAATATTCTACCCAGGATTTCTTGCGGAAGACGTCCGACGAGAAAGCGGACTTGATAGCCACGAGATTATACCCGCTAACAAAAGATGTTATGGCCAATCCGAATTGGAGCGATAAAAAATGACCGAGATCCGTTTTAATTTACTTGAGGTTGACCTCACCAACGAAACCAGCCGCGTAATAGATGTCACCGATGACGTAAAAAAATATTTGGGCGGCCGCGGCCTGGCAAATAAACTTATCTGGGATTTGGTCCCGCAGGGGACTGAGCCCCTGAGCCCGGAAAACATCCTTCATGTCGGTGTTGGACCATTAACCGGCATAATGGGAACCAAGACCATATTCAGCTTCATTTCGCCGCTAACCGGTTGGGCGGGAAGAAGCGCGGTTTCCGGCTATTTTGGTGATGAACTGATGCGGGCTCATTACAATGCCGGCATCCTGATCAAAGGCAAAGCCAAGAAACCGTCTTACCTTTATGTCAAAGATAATCAGGTGGAAATAAGAGACGCCAGCGACCTTTGGGGAGCGTGGAAACAAAAGACGGAGTTCACGCTGCGTGACCGTCTTAATAAAGAGACTGGTGAAATGTTCGGCGTGCTTTGCATCGGACCTGCCGGAGAAAACCTGGTGCGCTTTGCCAATATCAGCACTGAGTTTGTCCACAGCGCGTCCAAATGGGGCGGCGGCGCCGTCATGGGCTCTAAAAACCTTAAAGCCATCGCTGTGAAGGGAACCCTTGGCCCGGTGTACGCGGATCACCAGCGGGTGTGGGAACTTTTCCGCACCTACGCCACGAGTTCAAAGACCGCCCTGCATAAACTGGCGGAAAGCCGGTGGGGACACTCCCAAAGCCCGACGTTCTTGTTACGGCAGGCAGCGGAAGGAATCAGGAATAACCACCTGGGCTATCATCCGGTTGTAGAAAAAAGTAATTATTACGAGCATCAATTGAAATATGCCACCTGGACGGACGGCTGTCCCGGATGCGCCGCCTCCTGCTTTGTACCGTTCTTTAAACACAGTGCCCGCGGTACCTTCGGCGGCGAAATGAGACATGATAATACAGGCGGCTTCAACGCCAATATCATGGTCGGGTATGAAGAAATGACGGAGATCAGCGCCCTGGAAAACGAGCTGGGGATGGACGGAGAAGAACTGGGAGGGATTACGGCTTGGGCGATGGATCTATATGAGCATGGAATTATCACCAAAGAGGATATCGGCGGGCTTGATTTACAGTGGGGAAGCGTTCCGGCAACCTGCGAAATGATCAAGAAAATCGCCTACCGGGACGGTCGCGCTGCCAATGCCCTGGCGGACGGTTTCCACCGTGCTTATAAAGTCTTCGGTGAAAAATCCAAGTGGTTCGCTTTTGAGGTGCACGGCTGCGCCGCTCCCACCTATGATGTGCGCAATAAACACTGCGGTAACGCTTTGAATTACGGCACCAGCCATAACGGCGCCCGGTTGGGGTTTGGCATCAACAACGCTCTTTCTGAAGCCGCTACCTGCTGCAATTTTGCCACCAACCCGATCTTCGATATTTTCGGATCCCAGGATGAAGCTGTCAGGCTCTTCCTGAATGCTGCCTGCGGCTGGGAATTAAAACTGCAGGATGTTAAAGATATCTCTCTGCGGAACTACTATTTCAACCGGTGTGTCAGTCTCCGGGAAGGCTACCGCCCACAGACCGATGATAATCTTCCCCCCAGAGCGTTCGATGAGCCCATTACGGACAAATACGGAAAAACCTGGGTCTGGGAACATGCCGAGTATGAAACTGCCAAGAAGAACTTTTACACTGACCGGCTTAAACTGACCCGCAGCGGCCTGCCTCCAAAAGAAGGGTTGGAACGCCTCGGACTTGGTTTCACTTTACCTGTGTTGGAAGGATTAGGGGTAGATTTTAAAGCCACGGTTGAATAGGCTGAAGGCAAAGACACGACTATGGAGACGGTGAAACTGGAGTTTTCCATGCCCTATGCGGAAATACTCGACACCGGCTCCATAGGTGATGTTGTTATCGAGCAAGACATCACGGGCGACGGTACTGTGCGGAACCTGCTGATCGAACTTTCGGAAAGGTACCCCCGCGCGAGTGAACTTATTTTTGATAAAACATCACAGAGGCTGCTTGAAGGAGTCTGGGTATTCGTTAACAAAAAACAATTGGAACTATTGGGCGGACTCGATTCCAAGCTGAAGGATGGTGATGTTCTCTCTTTCGTTCCTATTGTTGCCGGCGGATAACCAATAAACGGCTCCGGATATTAAGGTGAAGAAGGCGCCATCTGGCAGGCACCCACATCAACGTGAATATGGCTGCGAATTATAACCGGCATACGGCGGAAACGCCGAAACACTCGGGGTAAAATCCCCGCCAGATTGCGGGCAAACTAATTCGTTCCGGAATATCTTCTTTCTATTTTATTTCTATGGCTACGGCGGTATTTGTCTTCGGGTAATAAAAGACCTGCAAATTTATGCCCGGAACAATATCGCTTATGGATCCGGCACTGCCGTCCTTTCTAATCACTATCGCGCCCACATAATTCAACACTAAATCACCCGTTGCGGTGCTCAGTGTCAGATTGGGAAATATGTTCTGAGTGACGACGCCGGTGACGAGAGTGGCCAAAGGCAATTTCAGGATTTGTATCTGAGTCGCGATGTTGCCCGTTGTGTAATATGCAACTACTTCCATTCCCGGACGAAGATCATTTACGCTCGCCGCACCGGCGATGCTAACAAAAGCGGTGTTGTTGTCAATCTGTAAAACAAGACGGCCGATGCCCGCGTCCAAGGTAATATTTGAAGTACTAAAATCCGCTACGATACCCCTTACCGGAGTGGCGGTATTCGCATAAGCTACCGGCGTGACGTTGGCGAACTGTGCAGTTTTA
>JANYKH010000153.1 GCA_025358235.1 Chloroflexota bacterium | reverse complement strand
CTTGCGATATCAAAGGCCGTGACGTGCTGGTGGTGGAAGACATTATCGATACCGGCCTCACCACCTCTTACTTTCTAAAATACCTGGCTGGAATGGAACCGGCGTCTGTTAAAATCTGCGCTTTGCTTGATAAACCGTCCCGCCGTAAAACTTTTGTCCCCATTGATTATCTCGGCTTTACCGTGCCGGACCGGTTTATAGTCGGCTATGGGCTGGATTGGGATCAAAAGTTCCGTAACTTGCCTGATATCTGTAGCATCGAGGTGCAAATTTGAACCCTGATAAAGGTTTGATAGCTGTAGCCCGTGGACTGGCCCCCGCCGATCTTATTCTTAAAAATGCCCGCATCGTAAATACTTTCACTGGTGAAATCGAGTCCGGCAACATCGCCATCTTTGGCGGCCGCATTGCCGGAATAGGGGATTACACCGAAGCGAAACAAATAATTGATATGGGCGGCAGTTTCGCCGCGCCCGGTTTTATTGACGGCCATACCCACATTGAAAGCTCCATGCTGGATATCGGCCAGTATGCCCGCGCGGTTATACCGCATGGCACGCTGGGCGTAGTAACTGATCTTCATGAAATCGCCAACGTGGCCGGTGTCCCTGGTATTGATTATATTCTGGATTCTGCCCGGCGTTTCCCTTTTGATCTTTTCCTCATGGCGCCGTCCTGTGTCCCCGCCACCCACCTGGAAAACGCTGGAGCCGCTATCGGCCCGGACGAAATATCGAAGCTGGTAAAAAAAAGAGAGTGCATCGGGCTGGGTGAGGTAATGAATTTTCCCGGCGTCCTTTTTGGTGATGATGCCCTGCTCGCCAAGATAGATTATGCCGCCGGTAAAGCGGTAGATGGCCATGCCCCCGGCCTCAAAGGCAGGGATCTTAATGCCTACATTTCCGCCGGAATCGCCTCCGACCACGAATCTGTTACATTAGCAGAGGCCCGTGAAAAACTGGCGAAGGGCATGCATATTATGATCCGGGAAGGCTCTTCGGAGAAAAACCTGGAAGCACTACTCCCGCTGGTTACGGATAAAACCTGGCCACGCTGCATGTTTGTCGTGGATGACCGCAGCGCCAATGACCTGCTCCGTGACGGCGATATCGACGCTGTGGTCCGCAAAGCTGTCCGCCTGGGACTGGACCCGGTGCGCGCCATTCAGTTGGCCACGATTAACCCCGCCCGGTATTTCCATTTGGAAGGACTGGGCGCGATTGCACCGGGCTATTTAGCCAATATCGTGGTGTTTGATAGCCTTCAGGATATCCGTCCTCTTCTTGTCTTCTACCGTGGAATATTAGTCGCGGAAGACGGTAATGCCTTATTCGAAACTTCCTCCCGGAGCAAAAAACTGCGCGAAACCGTGAAAGTGAAACCGTTTAATCTAGTCGCTTTGAAAATGCCCTTTTCCGGCGGTCAGTGCGCCGTCATTCAAATCGTTCCCGGCCAGATCATCACCCGGAAAAAGATGGAAAAAGCATCAGTAGATAAGGGCGTTATCTCATCAGACACCAGTAGGGATATTCTTAAATTAGCTGTCGTGGAAAGGCATCACGCTACCGGCAACATCGGGCTGGGACTGGTGAATGGGCTGGGGTTGAAAAAGGGCGCCATCGCCTCATCGGTTGCCCATGATTCACATAATATTGTCGCTGCCGGCGTCAGCGATGCCGATATCTTTGCGGCTGTACAGGAAATCATCCGGATGGGTGGAGGAATCGCGGTAGCGATGGAGGGTAAAATCATCGGCAGTTTGCCTTTACCGGTGGCCGGTCTTCTTTCCGATCAGCCGCTGGAGCATGTCGCCGCGAAACTGGAGGGCCTGGAAAAGGAGGCTCACAATCTTGGGTGTACTCTTGCCGCGCCCTTTGCCACTTTGTCATTCCTGGCTTTGCCGGTGATACCCGAGTTGCGTCTGACGGACAAAGGTCTGGTGGATGTGCTAAAGTTCAAACTGGTATCTCTTAAGGGCAATTAATTGATGGGTAATATTGTTTTGAGGGGATTGAAGTTGAAGAGGTTGTTATTATGAATTCCCGCGCGCGCGCGATTTTTGAAAACAGGTATGATGCCGGGCGCAAACTGGCCGCCAAACTGATTGACTACAAGGGTAAACCTGTCGTGGTGCTGGCCATCCCCAACGGTGGGGCGCCTATCGCG
>JANYKH010000146.1 GCA_025358235.1 Chloroflexota bacterium | reverse complement strand
CTGTGATCCGGTGAACTGGGTAAAAACCCTGAAAAGAATTGAGACCATGGATATCGATTTTGTGGTGCCCGGCCACGGTGAGGTTTGCGGCAGGAGACAGATCGCGGAATTCCGTGAGTTTATTGAGCAATGTATAGGGCTGGTCCGGGATGCCATCAAGAAAGGTCTCAGTGCGGAACAGGCAGCGGGGACGATATCATTTGAGAACATGGCCCCGGGCGCCGGCAAGGTAATCGCCGTTCACCCTGGCAGCGCGATGCAGCGGCGCAATGTCTTGCGGATTTACGAAGCTCTGTCAAAGAAGGGATAACTCAGTGCGTTGAGGAAGTACGTTTCATAAGTTCTACCATCAACGCCATGGCCTGTTTTATGACCGGGCCACCCATTCTGTCTTTCTCTAGTAGATTCCCCGGGCCTTGGCCAAAATATAGACCGTCTGTAGCCAGAAATGTCATTCTGAATAAACCTTTTTCTGGCGGCGGAAGTCGCGGCTTATCCCATGGGCCGATATTGTCAACTACCGTCTGAGACACGGACATCAGGTCACTAATAATACCTTGAATAACTGGGTCTCGTGTATCCCCAATTACCATCTTACCGGAATGATTGATATATCTTGCTGTGCCGTCTTGATAAGCGGCTACAACGTCCAGTCCGGCGTCCAGCCTTGCTTCCACGATTGCGCCCAGCAGCAACCTTTCGGTTTTTTGCCCGCGTGTGATAAGTAAATTAGCAGCTAACAATCTGATTCTTGATTCCATATTTTGATCGCGTACAATTGCATCAAGCGCAGAATCATCATGATTTGAAGAAAACAGTTGAACCCAAGGCCCGGTTATTTCACAGTTGAACTTAGAACGGTACAGCTCAATATCGTCGCAGAATAGCAGGTTATAGATTACGTCTTGGGATGGGTTATATTTGTGTTTCGACTTTAAAAAATTAAACATTATTGACCCCGAAAAGTCTTTGACTGATGTTACCAGACTCTTCAGAGGAGTTCAATAAAAAAGGGGAGCCGAAATGGCTCCCCTTTCCCGTTTCTAGATTAAAAACTCTAATATCCCCTGGCCTTGTTGAAAACGTTGATGAGCGGTTCTTTCTTCAGGTAATGCTTCAAATTCTCACAGAATAGGTCAGTGGCCAAGCTCATGTGATTTTCCAGCACCCCGGCGATGTGGGGCGAAATTATCACATTGGGTATATCCCAGAGTTCGTTATCTTTCGGGAGCGGTTCCTTTTCAAAGACATCAAGCGCTGCGCCGGCAATCCATTTTTCTTTTAATGCCTTGATCAGCCAGGCTTCCTGGACGATCCCGCCGCGGGACACGTTGATGAAGAAGGCTGATTTCTTCATGGCCTTGAATGCGGCTTCGTCCATTAGTCCTGCTGTCTGCGGCGTTTGCGGGACGGTGACGAGAACATAATCCGCTTTGCTCAGCATCTTGTGAAGTTGCTCGGGCGGATAGACCTCATCAACACCCGTCGGGTTGTCTTCCAGCCGGGTGGCAGTGATTACTTTCATCCCGATCGTTTTGGCGACGCGAGCAACCTCCGCGCCTATTTTGCCCAGCCCTACGATGCCCAGCGTGGTACCGCGAAGCTCGGTGAAGAACATGGCCTCCCATTTGTGGGCGGCTTTAAGAGTTTCCAGAGCGGCAGACTTTTTTGAAAGCATGTATAAAAAGCCCACGGCGGTTTCCGCCACCGCAACGGTATTAACGCCGCTGGCGTTGGTGATAACTACGTCGCTTTGCATCAGGGTGGAGCCGGATAGCAGTAAATCGATACCCACGGCCGAAGCCTGAAGCCACTTGAGGTGGGGGGCGCGGGTCTGGATGTTTTTGGGCAGGCGCCAGCCAAAAATAACTTCAACGTTGGGCAGTACCTTATCCAGAGTTGCGCTGGCTTCCGCCGGAGTAATATCACGCTGCCGGGCGGAATTCTTGAGCGCCAGAATTGAATCACGGGCAATTCCCAACTCCGTGCGCACTTCTTCCATGCCATAGGTAACATTGACCCGGGGGTCAACGGCCTTGATCTTCTGAATATCGGATTCCAGGACGGGAACGCTGACAAAGATATTTAACTTTTCCATGTATCCTGCCTTAATTTACATAAAATCGCAATTTGCGAATCAGCCTATTTTACTCCCAGCCATTGTTTTGATAGTTTCACGCCGGTCATCGCATCTCGCCCGTAAGCATCCGCGCCGGTATAGCGCCGAATCTCATCATCAATCTGGCCACCGCCGATCATGATCTTGACCTTGCTTCGTTGCCCTGCGGCGGAAATCGCTTCGATGGTCTGTTTCATGGAGTCAAAAGCGAGAGTAAGGAAACCACTTAGGCCCACTACGGTTGCCCCGGTCTCGTTTATCTTGTCAATAAATTTCTGGGCGGGCACATCCACGCCGAGGTCATAGACCTCAAAGCCGTTGACATCAAGCATGAATACCAGGATATCTTTGCCGATATCATGGATGTCTCCGGAGACAGTGCCGATAATTACTTTACCCAGCTTTTCAGTTTTTACCGTTTGCTTGATCAGGGGTTTGATTATCTCGGTAATCTCCCTCAGGATTTCGCCGGAGAATATCAGTTCCGGCAGGAAGTAGGTT
>JANYKH010000142.1 GCA_025358235.1 Chloroflexota bacterium | reverse complement strand
GGGGTTACCCGCGCCGAGGTTGCCTTGGCTCGAGCCCGCAGGGAGCGGGTGCCTGATCTCGTTCTCCGCGGAGGACTGGAACAGAACCTGGAGCAACAGGAGACGACCGGACGTCCTGTTGGTCTGCAGGGTTTTGCCGAGGTCGGCCTGCGACTGAAGCTGTTTGATCGCAATCAGGGCAACATTCAGGCGGCGCAAGCGGATTTGGAGCGCGCGCAAGCGGAAGTCAAGCGCATCGATTTGGTGCTGCGCGAGCGCTCGGCATCGTTTGTCGAGAACTACCGCACCGCCAAGATCATGGCGGACCGTTATCGCACGGAAATCCTGCCTCGGGCACAGCGGGCGTACGAATTGCTCTACAAGCGCTACGGCCTGATGCAGGCTTCCTATCCCCAGGTCTTGCTTTCCCAGCACACCTTGTTCAAGGCCGAAAGCGAGTACATCCAGAATCTGGGAATTCTGCGGGCGAATGCGATTGGCCTCCAAGGCTTTCTGCTGACCGATGGACTTGAGGCGCCGACGCGACCGAGCGACGTAGATAGACCGGTGCGAGAGGTCAACGTGCCTTCCACCATGGGCGCAGCGAGCGAGGAGCGGTGACCATGGCGAGAATGAACATCGCAAAAGCTGCGATTCTCTCTCTTGTAGTCTTCTTGGTTGCGTCCGCTATCGTCGCAGGGCTGCTCAAGCTGCTCCGACACGGTTTCAGTGCTCGCGACAATCCCTCATGGCTGGAAACAATCGCCGCGCGAACGGCGCGCGGGGCAGCCGTTCCTGCAAAGGCTAGATGGATGAAGAATCCGGTCCCGAACACTCCTGAGAACCTGGCAAAAGCGAGACCGCTGACCTACACCGAAGTCCGTCCGGACACCCAGTCCGCCAAAACTGTAGTGGTCATCTTGAAAGGCGCCGAGGTCAGCATCCCCATGGAAAGCATGGTGGACAAGGCCGTGGAAGAAGGCAGGTTGAGCAAGGAAATCGAACAGGTTGAAGGTGAGGTGGGCCGTTTGAAGACCCGGATGGAAGACCCCGCCTTCCTTTCGAAAGCCCCTCCCCAGGTCGTCGAAAAAGACAAACAAAAATTAGCAACGCTGGCAGATAAACTGGCACGGCTCAAGGAGCAATTGGGTAAGCTAAAGGAGGGATAACATGTTCGATCGTATCCTCGTCCCGCTGGACGGTTCTAAAGTCGGTGAATCGGCTCTGCCGTCGGTGAAAGCCCTGGTCACCAAGCTGGTGCTGGGGCACAAGATCGAGGTTGTCCTCATCCAGGTAGTCTCGTCGCTTATGCATTACGTCATCGCCGGCGAGGCCAGCGCCCAGATTCCCTACACGCCGCATGAATTGGACATGATCGAAAAGGACGCCCGCGGATATCTTGGTAGGGTAGCGGATGAACTGACCAAACTCGGTGCCACGGTTCAGGTGCGAGTCGCCACCGGAAATCCCGCCGAAGCGATTATTAAAGCTGCGGAAGATACCAAATCAGATCTTATTGCCATGTCCACACACGGCCGGTCAGGTCTGAGAAAGTGGGCTTTCGGCAGCGTGGCTGAAAAGGTGCTGCAAAGCGCCAATATCCCGGTGCTGATGGTGCGAAATCCCGCGCCGCCCCCTAAGCCCTGAGCGAGCAGGGATCATCAACGGCGAGAGCAGCGAAAAGACCCTTCTTTTCCCACTGCCGTTTCAGGTAGCCGAGCGCCTTTTTAGTATCGCTGGCTACCTTGGCTTTTTCGCACTTCCTGATGCGGTACTTGAAAAGCCAGTAAGTGAACTCTTTAAGTTCCGTCAGGTTCGCCGCGCGGTTTTTGGGGACATGCTTTTCCTCGCGGAACTGCTCCAGTAATTCGCTTTTCCCCAGGCCATAGATGCGCACAAAGGCTTCTTCGATAATGTCCGCTTCCCTGACGCGGGAGACGGACTGCCGTTCCTTCTGCACTTCTTCCTGCACCGTCAACTGAAGCATGCCTTCCACAGTGACGCCGTAAAAATAGTTCAGGTAGTGGCAGTATTTGGGCCCGATGAGGGCTTTAACATCACTCGCAGGCAATAACTCGGGAGGTTTGCCCTGGAAGATCAGCGCGTTTTTGGGGCCTTCAGGGATAAGCCCGTCCGCGGCATCAGTTAGTCTCTCCGCCAGCAGCGCCCAGTCAAAAGCCTCGCCGCTGATGAGATAGCGGTAATCGCGGCCTTTATATATTTCTTCCTTGCTGGACCAAAGTCCCATAGCCTCCAGCAAAGCAATATACCAGTCCTTACCTGAGGCCACCGCTTCCCGCAAATGCCTGATTGCCTCAGCATCACGGGGGTGAGCCTCCAAACTTGTTTTACCAATTTCCGGTCCGGTCATTTCGCCACCCGCCTGGATAAAAAGCCCAGCAGTTCATCCGCCGTCTTTGTGTTCAAAATATCTTTCGCTTCACACCAGCCGCGCCGGGCTACCCCCACCCCATACGGCATGACATCAAAATGGTCGGGGCGGTGGGCATCGGTGTTAATGGCGATCATCACACCCAATTCGCGCGCGCGGAAAACATTGGTGTCGTTCAAATCAAGCCGATCCGGCATCGAGTTTATTTCCACTATTGTATTATGCGCGGCGGCAGCGTTCAAGAGCATTTCCATGTCAATTTCAGATGGTTCCCGTTCCAGTATCAGCCGACCAGTGGGATGCGCGATGATATCCACGGCGGGATTTGAAGCGGCTTTGACCAGCCGCATCGTAATTTTTTCTTTTTCCTGACTGAGTGAGGAATGGACCGCCGCAATTACAATATCCAGTTCGTTCAGTATTTCGTCCGGCATATCAAGGCTCCCGTCTGCCATGATATCCACTTCCATGCCGGTAAAAATCCGTATCCCCTCAATTCTTTTATTGACCGCTTTAACCTCGGCAATTTGCGCCCGCAGGCGGTCAGCGTCAAGCCCCCGCGCCACACCCCGCGCATGAGAGTGGTCGGTAATGGCAATATACTCCCGCCCCGCCGCCTTCGCCGCCAGCGCCATTTCTTCGATGCTGGCCTTGCCGTCCGACCAATCAGTGTGGACATGGAGGTCTCCGCGGATATCCGAAGGTTCAATCAAACGTGAAATCGTGCCTTCCTCGGCGCGGATAATCTCAAAACCACCTTCGCGGATTTCCGGCGGGATGTACTGCAAACCCTGTCTGGCATAAAAGGCCTCTTCCGTCAGGAACTTTTCCATTTTGCCGGTATTAGAATCGGTTATGCCGTATTCAGATAGACTCAGTCCCAATCGGCGGGCGCGTTCCCGCAGTTTGACGTTATGGTTCTGGCTGCCTGTAAAATGCTGCAGCAGAGACCCGAAGGAC
The DNA here is from genome assembly GCA_025358235.1 of Chloroflexota bacterium. Classification (GTDB taxonomy): domain Bacteria; phylum Chloroflexota; class Dehalococcoidia; order Dehalococcoidales; family RBG-16-60-22; genus JACPQH01. The sequence goes on along the minus strand of JANYKH010000142.1, from coordinate 2,419 downwards.
TCATGGTCCACCAGACGTAAATCAACCTTAAGGCCGCTGTTCAGAATCACGCTGCCTTTGGTGGGGCCGCAGGCGGTTATTTCCCTGACCGTCGGCTGAGCCGTGAAAAACCGGATTACAGACTCGGGGTCATCCGCAGTGCCGATGATATCGATGTCCCCCACCGTATCCCTCAACCGCCGCAAACTGCCCGCCGTAGTCAAATTCCTCACCCCCGGACGTGTTCTCAAAATGTCGATCAGCGCTTCGGCCACCGGCTTGGCCACCCCCAGTGCAATGCGCTGATTGGATTTCTTCTTTTGCAGGCTCTCTATCTGCCTCAGCAGGTTCCGGGCGCTTTTTTCGCCCATCCGTTCCAGGTCTGCCACCTTGCCTTCTTTGATCGCAGCCTCAAGTTCAGCCACGGTTTTTATGTTAAGCTCACGGCAAAGTTTAACCGCTTTTTTCGGCCCGATGCCCGGAATCTCCATCAGGGTACAAACTCCCTCCGGAAATTCCGCCAGAAGATTTTCATAGTAGACCAGATGGCCGGTGGTCACCAGTTCTGTGATCTTCTTTTCAATCGCTTCGCCTATGCCGGGGACTTCACGCAAGCGTTCTTCGCGCACCAGTTGATCTAACTGCTGGGGCAGTAACTCTATCGAGTGCGCCGCCTTGTGATAAGCGCGGATTTTGAACACGTTCTCGCCCTTGATCTCCAGGAGATCGGCGATATCATTCAAAATGCGTATAATTTCCGCGTTGGTCATAGTTATACCTGTTAATACTATTGTAAAACGAATACCGGCGTAAGGCCAAATTTGACCAATCTGAGTGAGTAAAATTGTCAGGCGGAAAGACAGAGTTCGTTCAGAGCAGTCTGATAAACTTCAAAAGTGTGCGGGTCATGCAGGACAAAGATAACTTCACGCAGCCGGTTCTGCCCTTTATTGAGACAGTCCGCCACCTGGGCGAGCGCCACACGCGCCGCCCGGTCCGCCGGATAACCATAGGCTCCGGTGCTGATCGAGGGGAAAGCCACCGATGAAAGACCTTTTTCCCCGGCCAGTTTGAGGCTCTCACGGTAAGCACTGGCAAGCAGGCAGGGTTCGCCCTGGTTGCCGCCCCGCCACACCGGCCCCACGGTGTGAATTACAAAACGCGATTTTAAATTGCCGCCGGTGGTAATAACGGCTTTGCCGGTGGGTAAGGGCCCTTGCCGTGCCACAATTTGCTTGCATTCAGCAAGTATGGCCGGCCCGCCCGCGCGGTGTATCGCGCCGTCTACGCCGCCGCCGCCCATGAGGCTGGAATTGGCCGCGTTAACAATGGCGTCAGTCTCCTGGACGGTAATATCGCCCGTTTCCAGTGATAGCCGCGACTTATTGACGCAAAAACTGCTTTCCATGGCGCATCTACTTATTCTGCCCGTGCAGATAATCAATCGCCCACTGAATCTGGTCTATCTTGGGATCCAGCACAATGTCCGGCACAATGCCTTTACCTTCGATGGCGCGGTCATTGGGGGTCAGCCATCGGGCGATAGTGACATAAATGCCGCTGCCGTCCAGTTGCCGGAGCATATTCACACTGCCCTTGCCGTAAGTGGTGACTCCGGCGATAGTGGCCCGTTTGTAGTCCTGTAGAGCGCCGGAAAGCACTTCGCTGCCGGAGGCGCTGTATTGATCCACCAGCACCACCATGGGCAGTTCCGTGAAAACATCCGTCTTGCGGACATCATGGATGGTTATCTGGTCCTGGTTGCTGCGCACCTTGACCACCGGACCCTCTTTTATGAAATGGCTGGCGATATTGACGACGCTGTCCAGTAAACCGCCCGGATTACGCCTTAAATCAATGATAATACCCTTGGTGTTCTGGGAGCTGAGTCCCTTGAGGACGGTCACCAGCTGAGCATCGGTCTGTTCCTCAAACTGGCTGATAACGATATAGACAAGGTCGCCCTTCATTTCCGAATAAACACTGCTGACCTTAATTGTGTCCCGCACGATATCGATATCGACCGGAGCCATCTCGCCGACATGCTGGACGCGGATCTTCACGGTGGTACCCTTGGGTCCCCGGATTTTGAGCACGGCCTCATTCAGGTTCAATCCCACCGCAGTAACGCCATCAATGGCCAGGATCGCATCGCCCGGTTTAATCCCGGCTTTTTCTGCCGGAGAACCGGCGATAGGTGCAATAATAGTTACTTTGTCGTCCTTCATGCCCACATGCGCGCCGATTCCTTCAAACTGGCCGTGCAGGCTGGAAAGGAACATCTGGTAGTCGCCAGGGCTGAGATAGGACATATAAGGATCATCGAGGGCTTTAATCATCCCCTCGATGGCGCCCTGGCTCAGTTTCTCAGGATCAAGCTTGCTCTTATCAACGTACTCGTTGAAGATAATATTCCACGCCTTGTCCTCATCCTGTAGCC
>JANYKH010000216.1 GCA_025358235.1 Chloroflexota bacterium | reverse complement strand
TGTCATTCCCTGGCTCGACCAGGGAATCCAGGAGATTAAAAATGAGTTTCCAAAAAGACTTCGATACATTATTCCAGGCCATACTGATCGACTGTCAGAATCAGTTTCCTGGCGTTGATCTGAGCAAGGGCAGCTTGATATATGTGAAAAGCGCCTGCCTGGCATCCGCTCTATGGGGGCTTTACAAATATCAGGACTGGATTGCCCGGCAAATATTCCCGGATACCGCCGATACGGCTAACCTGGAACATCACGCCTGGGTGCGCGGAATCTCACGCAACGTGGGTGAAACCGATGCCGCCTACCTGGCCAGACTCCTGGACGATATCCGCCGCCCTCCCGCCGGTGGCAATAAATATGATTACGTTAAATGGGCGCTGGAGGTAAATAACATTGCCCGCGCCTGGTGCATTCCCATTCCTGCAGGTGTTCTGGGCACCGTTGACGTGGTCATTCTGGCTGACGCCATAACAACCGGCAGCGAAATTCCCAGCTCCTCGGCGCGGATCGGAGTGACCACCTCCATAACCGCCAATAAATTGGTTGATTCAACAGCAACATTTCAAACGGCCCATGCCGTAGCCGCAGGCGATATTGTGGAAAATCCGTTGCGTGGAACCCAAGCAACCGTCAGCGCCGTGGACAGCACAACGCAGCTATCTCTGGCCGTCGACATCTTCAAATATGCAGGCGATCCCTATATAGTCCACTGCCAGACCGGGACTAACACCAGCGTGCTCGCCGGAAAACTGGCGGCCAGTGCCGGAATATTCACCGATGCCACATACACTGTTAAAAAAGGCGATATTGTTCAAAACATAACCGCCGGCACGCAAACGACCATTGTATCGGTCGACAGCGCAACGCAGCTAACGCTGACCGCCGATATCTTTACCGCCACAGGCAAAACCTATTTAATCCGTGGCCTGGTCAGCCAGGTCAAAGCCTACATTGACCCGCTGCGCCCCGTGACAGCCTCTAAAGTCTCTATTATCGTGCCGACAACGGTCAGCCAGGCTGTCACAATGACCGTCACAGGGACTGGCATGGATCTTACCGCCATCGCTGCCGGCATTACAGCCTATATCAACACCATGATACCCGGACAAACATTGTATAAAACAAAACTTATTCAAATTGCGATGGATGCAGGCGCGGACAACGCAACCATAACAACGCCTGCATCGGATGTCACGGCCACAGCCTATCAAATGATCAGGCCGGGGGTAATTAGTGTCTCATAAAGACGTAATAAAATTATTGTTTCCCCTGGAATTAAGCGGGGTGTTTGATAATGACATTGCCCGTGAGGGTGCACAGCTCGATTCCGTGGAAGCAAGCGCGGGCCAACTTCAACGCGAAATCGTCCCCCAAACCTGCGACGTCACTATAGCCGACTGGGAGCGTGTATGCGGCCTCACGCCCGTCTCAACTGATACGCTCCAGATGCGTCAAGCACGGGTCATCGCCAAACTCCGCGAGTATGGAGGGTTATCAGTTCCTTACTTTATCGCCGTCGCAGCCACAATGGGTTATACCGTTACAATTGAAGAATTAAGGGCAAACACCGACGGTTATGGTGTCGAGGGAATATTCCGCTGGCGGGTCACTTTCACCGGCACCCCGCTGTATTATTTCAGGTCTGGGCAATCAAGAGCGGGTGAAAGATTAGTCGACGGCCCCCTGGCCACAGCACTGGAAGGTCTGTTCACCGATCTGAAACCAGCCCACACAATGATTATATTTGCATATTCTTAGGAGGTTATTATGCCCAAAACAGCATTTGCTGACACTCCCCCGACAGGGACAGTTGTCTCAGCAGCCTTTTTAAACGCACTCAACAATCAACGTCATACAGGCCGCAATATTGACGGCGATGGCGCTCTGGATTACGCCATATCCACAGGCAGCGCCAACGCCTATGCCGTGACATTGTCTCCAGCCCTTGATGCACATATTGCCGGGATGCCCATCCGCTTCAAGGCTAATTTCACAAATACCGGCGCGGCAACGCTGAACATCAATGGTCTGGGCGAAGTAGCCCTGAAAAAG
>JANYKH010000214.1 GCA_025358235.1 Chloroflexota bacterium | reverse complement strand
TGGGCGCCCAGCTTTTCCAGCTTGCTGACGACGAAGTCATTGGCAAAGCGGTTGGAACGGACAAATATTTCACCCACCACCCCGATGCGGGGCTTGGGCTGGCTGATATCAATTTTGACGCTTTCCAGAGCCTGCCGGGCTTCCCGGGAGAACGAATCAAAGCCATCCCCGGTGCCTTCCGTTAGTTTTACGAGATCGGCCAGCAGTTCACGGTAAACTTTATCTGTTTCGCCCCTGGTGACTTCATAGGGGCGGCGTTCCTGAACCATCTTATGGACGGAGTCCAGGATCGTCACGCCACGCCAGGAACGCAGTTTAAACTTCGGGCCGAGCGCGGCCATATCCTCATGGTAGCCACCGGTCTGATCAAAAACGAGGATGGGAACCTGGGGCAAGCCCAGTTCATCAAGGACGATGCGGTGCAGTTTATTATACTGCCCGAAGCGGCAAGGGCCGGAGGCGCTGGGCATAAAGAAGGCTGATTTATCCGGATTAAAACCGGAAATTTCCGTGGCTTTGACGATATCCCCGGTGGTGATAATGCTGGGGTAGCACTCTTTGCCGGTGGTGTAACGGCGGCCGGTCTCCAGAGTGAGATCATTAGATTCAGGGACGGCCTCAGCATCAACCCCGGAATGGCGCATGGCGGCGGCGATAATGAAACCGTGGTCCACCATGTAAGGGACGTAGATACGTTTCTTGCCAAAGTTGGCGGTAGCGACGTTGAAAGTATCGATGGGCTTACGCGTGCCGCGGGTGCGGGCGTTGCGGATAGTATCGATGAAGGCCTCGCAGCGGGTCTGAATCCCGGCGTCCGCGGAATGCTCATCAATTTCAATGGTCAGGAAGGGCTTGCCCTGCGTTTCCTTGCTGAAGAATTTAAGCAGGTAAGAGTCCGGCCCGCAGCCGAAGTTAGTCAAATAAAGGCCGAACAGGCGCGGGTCATTGGCGATGAGGCGGGCGGCGCAGAGTATCTTCTGACCGGCTTTCCAGTACATATTAGGAAAGTCCGCGGAAAGTTCTTTAGCGACGGATTTAAGCGGTAAAAAGTCCAGCGGGATAGCCAGCACGTCCATGTCCCGCAGTTTGCGGGGTAGGTTAAGCGTCATGCCGGGGTCACAGGTGTTATAAGCGCGGCCGACGACGACGATGGCTTTATCCTCAGGCTTAAGCGCGGACAAAACTTCCTGTCCCCGCGTTTGGGTCCAGTTGTTAAACTTATCCAGCGATTCAAAACCGGCGGCGATAGCTTTATCGATTTGAGCGGCGTCTTTAGCGCCGAGTTCCTTAGCCAGCTTGCGGAACACTCTCTTCATCCAGGGGCGGCCGCGGTCAGGGTGCATGACGGGGCGGAGGAGGGTGGGGTGGCCGTTTTTGCCGTCCAGTCCTTCTGCGATCTGATCCGAACTATTGACGATGAACGGGACGGACTGAGTGAGCGGACAGTTCCATGATTTGGCGAAATCGTCGCTCAGTTTTTCCATGGTGGACTGCACAGGCATGAAGATTATGTCAACTTTTTTCTCAAGCAGGTTTATCACATGGCCGTGGGCCAGTTTGATAGGCAGACACGGCTCTTCGATGACGTTTTCTGCGCCGTTGCGGATAATTTCACGGCTGGTGGTATCAGAAACGACGACTTCATAACCAAGTTCGGTGAAGAACCCTTTCCAGAGCGGGAAAAGCTCATGGAAGAAGAGGGACCGGGCGATGCCGATTTTCTTGCCGTTGGGCTTATCCGGCTTATCCTTGGGATAAGCGTTGAGCAGCATCTGTTCGCGCTCATCGAAGAGGTGGGGGATGGCCGAAGCGGACTGATGTTTCTTCTTGAGATCAGAGTCATAGATGCCGCAGCGCGAGCCGTAGAATAGGGGCGTTTCCTTATCGAAAACCACGCGGTGAATCTCGCAGTGGTTAGAGCATTTCTGGCATTCAAATGAGGACAGAACATACTGGCGGTTGGTCAGATCGAAGCCGCGGAATTTGGTTTTCCCGCCGGTGCGGTCCATTTCCTCGCGGGCAAACATGGCCACACCCACGGCACCGAGGATGTCATGGTGGGGAGGAACGGTGATTTTTTTGCCCGTAACCGCTTCAAAAGCGGCTTTCACGCCGCGGTTAAAACCGACGCCGCCCTGGAAAAGAATGTGATTGCCAATGCGGCGGTCTTCAACGACCTTGGTAACATAGTTCTTGACGACGGAATAAGCCAGGCCGCTGACAAGGTCTTCCTTGGGCGCTCCTTTGAGCTTATGATAGTTTAGCTGAGACTCCATGAAGACAGTGCATTTTTCGCCTAGGTCCATGGGGTGTTGGGAAGCCAGAGCCAATTTCCCGAATTCCTGGTCAATCTTAATGCCCAGTTTTTCCGCCTGTTCTTCCAGGAATGAGCCGGTGCCGGCAGCGCAGACCTTGTTCATGGCAAAGTCCACGATGGTGCCGTCCTGCATGCTGATATACTTGGCATCCTGCCCGCCGAT
>JANYKH010000076.1 GCA_025358235.1 Chloroflexota bacterium | reverse complement strand
GGAGGTATAAATAACCTGGTTAACCCGCTGCTGGAATTCATCGAAGCTTAGCGGGCGGTTGTCCAGCGCGGATGGTAACCGGAAGCCGTAGTCGATAAGTGTCTGCTTGCGGGACCTGTCCCCGGCGTACATGCCGCGGATTTGGGGGAGGCTCATATGTGATTCGTCCACGATCAGCAGAAAGTCCTCCGGGAAATAATCCAGAAGGGTCCAGGGGGCGGAACCGGGGGGCCGGCCGGCAAGGTGCCGCGAATAGTTTTCCACGCCGTTGCAGTAGCCTGCCTCAACAAGCATTTCAAGATCATATTTGGTACGCGATTCCAGACGGGCCGCCTCCAGCAATTTGTCCTGTTTCTTCAGTTCGGCTAGCCTTTCCGCCAGTTCTTCTTTAATCGTTTCCACAGCGACGATGAGCTTATCGTGGGAGGTGACAAAATGCTTGGCGGGGTATACATCCACTTCTTCCATTTCGTGGAGGAGTTCTCCGGTGAGCGGGTCTATTTCGATAATGCGTTCGATTTCATCGCCGAAGAACTCGATGCGCAGGGCCAGATCCTCATAGGCTGGCTGGATTTCCAGCGTATCACCCCGGATGCGGAATTTGCCCCGGGTGAAATCGATGTCGTTGCGCTCGTACTGCATTTCGACCAGTTCGCGGAGCAGCTTGTTGCGGGGTAATTGCAGGCCGCGTTTGAGATTGACGACGAAGCTGCGGTACTCTTCCGGTTCTCCCAGACCGTAAATACAGGAAACTGAGGCCACGATGAGAGTATCCCGGCGGGAAAACAGGGCACGGGTGGCAGAGTGTCGGAGCTTGTCGATTTCTTCGTTGATCTCGGATTCCTTTTCGACATAGGTATCTGTCCGAGGGACGTAGGCCTCCGGCTGGTAATAATCATAATAACTGACGAAGTATTCTATAGAGTTTTCCGGGAAAAACTCTTTAAATTCACTGTAAAGCTGGGCGGCCAAGGTTTTATTGTGGCAGATGACCAGAGTAGGACGCTGAACTCGCTCTACGATATTGGCCATGGTGAAGGTTTTACCGGAGCCAGTGACGCCCAGCAAAGTCTGTCCCCGGTAGCCGGCTTCAAGCCCCTTAACCAGGGCGTCGACAGCCTGAGGCTGATCCCCGTTCAATTTGAAATCAGAAACGATGTGAAAATCTGGCATATAAATAGTATATCGCGTATTTCACCGGGCGCACAATTGTCAGGCTCAGATCAAGCGTAAATCCGGGGTGCATATGCGGGGCTATGCAGGCATTAACTGGCAATAATAACGGCGGACGAAGTCAGACTGAATGCCCCGACCAACTCCGTCCGCCGGCTTATTAACCTTAAGGAAATATCGTTATTGCTGAACCTGGGCTGATTTCTGCTGTGAAGTGGATTGCCCGCTGGGAAGCAGTTTATGCCACCAGTGGCGGGGCTTGGCGGCCGGCAGTAATGCGTATGACTGCTGAAGTAAGACATGCAGTTCCTGGACTTCACGGCGGCGGGAATCTACTTCCTGCTGAAGGGTTTTCACCAGTTCACGCAGGGCTTTCACTTCGCCGTCGTTGTTGTCTTCTTCTTCTTCAACTTTGGCCTGATTCAGGTCATCCGGTAGATCAACCAGCCAGGAAAACCCCTGGGCCGTGGTTTCCTTGCGGGCGTTAATCAGACCTTTGCGTATGCGCCGGCGGATGGTGTCCTGGGACACGTCAAGCAGGCGTGCGGCATCGGGTATTGAAACGGTTTGCATCGGGGCCTCCTTCATATGCGTCGCTTAGGCAATACTATACAACACTCATTACGCCTGCGCCAGCCCCTGCGGAAGAAATATTTTAGTATATTGGAACGGTAAAAAATTCTGCGGGCAGACATTGTAAGGCATTTCTTCCTGTGTTATACTCAAATTAGCCTTTAAGCTAGTCCCGTGAGGCTGGCAAGTAAGATCACGACGCATCTCTTTATCCTCTTGCCGGCTGCCGGGCGAGAGGTATTTTTATGCCCAGAATCATTATGACAAGCGAGGATATCCGCCGTACTATCGCGCGCATGTCCCATGAAATAATTGAGCG
>JANYKH010000006.1 GCA_025358235.1 Chloroflexota bacterium | reverse complement strand
GCAAGACGGCCAGGAGGCCGCCATAGGCCAGCCGAAGACCGGTCTGGCTCTTTACGCACATATCCCCTTCTGCAGGTCGCTATGCCCGTTCTGTTGCTTCAACAGGTACTTGTTCAAAGAGGACCAGGCCCGAAAATATTTTCTCAGCCTGCGCCGGGAACTGGACCTGTATATCGAAAAGGGGTTCTCTTTCTCCGGTGTCTATTTTGGCGGGGGCACACCCACCGTCATGATGGATGAACTGACGGGTTTCATTGACTATATACGGCTGAAATTCCCGATAAAAGACGTTTCGATGGAGACCACCCCCCTCGACCTCACCCCCCAAAATATTCCCCTGCTGCAACAGGCCGGGGTTAAGCGTCTTTCGGTCGGCATCCAGAGTTTTAACAAAGACACGTTGAAGTCCATGGGCCGTCCCCACGTTGAGCCGGAAGAACTTAAGAAACGGTTGAAACTGGCGCAGGGCAAGTTTGAGACGCTGAACATAGACCTGGTATTTAATTTTCCGGGTCAAACCATCGCGGATTTTAAGAACGACATTCAGATATTTAAAGACCTCGGGCTGGACCAGGTGACTTTCTACCCGCTCATGCCGTCCCCCCACAAGAAAGATGACCTGGAGCGCAAATTCAACCGCGTGGATATGAGCCGGGAAAAAAGCTTCTACGACGTTGTTTTGAAAGAAGTCCTGGACGCGGGTTATAAACCCTCAACGGCCTGGTGCTTCTCCAACGGCGACCGCATGATCGACGAGTATATTATCGATTATGATGACTACGCGGGCATTGGGGCGGGTTCGGTCAGCATCGTGCAGGACTATTTTTATGTCAATTCTTTTGCGCTGGATCGTTATTCTGAACTGGTTGACCAGCACAAGATGCCTGTCATCGGCTGGCGGCGGCTTTCCGAACAGGAGCGCCTCCGCTATTACCTTCTCACCAAACTTTTCGGGATGAAGCTCAATACCGGGCTGTTTAAAGAGCACTTCGGCATCGATATCGAAAGCAAGTTGAGACTGGAAATCGCATTCTTGAAGGCGGCGGGGATAGTGGAGGGGGACAAGGAGCTGCGGGTGACGCGGAAAGGCATGTACCCTGTCAGCGTCATGATGCGGGAGTTTTTCACAGGTCTCAACACATTAAGAGAACGGTGCATCGAGGATAAGGTATAGCCTTCCGTTTCATCGCCAATCCGTCTTTTTCCTGGCGTCGTCACAACTCCGTTGATACCTTGTAACCTTAATCCATCAGCTGCCTCCTTTCCCCCATCTATAGCCCCTAATCTCTTTCCCTCTTGATATAAAATTATTCCACCCCATTAATCACATCTTAATAATTTGGTACTAGTATTAGAGTATTAACAACAATATTCCTGACAAATATCAGGAATTTAACGAAGGAGGTAGTTAATAAATATGATGCAGAAAAAGAAACTGGTTATGATCGGGGCGCTGGCCACCGTCGTCATCGTCGGGGGCACACTTGTCGCCGGGGTAGCGATGGCACAGACCAGCAACTACGAGACCACGACCAACACGGTTGTGATGGCTGACAATCCGGCGAGCGGCAACAACACCATGATGGCACGTGTCGCCAAAATTCTGGGTATCGATCAGCAAAAGTTAACCGATGCCTTTACTCAGGCCTCGAAAGAGGAACGTCAGGCAGCGCTGGACAATTACTTAAAGGCGCAGGTTACCGCGGGCAAGATCACTCAGGCTCAGGCTGACCAATATAAAGCATGGGCTAATTCTCAGCCGCAGATGCCGGCCGGTTTCGGTAAACCCGGCATGATGCAGGGCAGAGAAGGCGGGATGATGCGGGGCGGCAGACCGGGAATGATGGGCAAGGCTCCCGCTTTCAATATGCCCGCCAGACCTGGTTATCCTGCCAGACCGGGCACACCTCCCGCAACGGGAAATACTACCCAGCCTAAATAATTCTTAACGGTATACAAGCAGGAGGGGGGGACTTCAAAATCCCCCCTCTTTTTTTGCCATGTTAGCAACAATTACTTGCAGAGTTAACGAAAGAGGTGAGCTCACACGCACAAGCAGAAACAACACAACATGGGATAACACGCGTTGACATCCTCAAAACAATGTGAGATGCT
>JANYKH010000306.1 GCA_025358235.1 Chloroflexota bacterium | reverse complement strand
AAGGTGCTGCCCGAGCCAAGCCTGCTGACGGATGAAGACCTTTACCTGTTCAACGAGGGGTCTCATTTTCGGCTTTATGACAAGCTGGGGGCGCATGCATTGGAATCACCGCAACAAGGCGTGTATTTTGCCGTGTGGGCGCCCAACGCCCAGGCGGTGTCAGTAATGGGGGACTTTAACGGCTGGGACAAGGCAAAACACTTCCTGCTGCCGCGAGGGACATCTGGCATATGGGAAGGCTTTATCCCCGGCATTGCCAAAGGGGCGCTTTATAAATATCACATTAATTCCAGGGCAAACGACTATCACGTAGATAAAGCTGACCCGTATGCTTTCATGGCGGAAACCCCGCCCCGTACCGCCTCTGTAATCTGGGACTCCAACTATACCTGGACGGATCACGCCTGGATGGCGGGACGCAAGGAAAAAATCGCTTTTGACGCGCCTGTTTCCATTTATGAACTGCACCTAGCCTCATGGCGGCGGGTGCCGGAAGAAGGCGACCGCCCGCTGACCTACCGGGAGATCGCGCCATACCTGGCGGATTATATCAAGAAGATGGGCTTCACCCACGTGGAAATGCTGCCGGTGATGGAGCACCCGTTCGGGGGGTCGTGGGGATACCAGATAACCAGCTATTTTGCGCCTTCCGCGCGCTTCGGCACGCCGCAGGACTTCATGTATCTGATAGATTACCTGCACCAGCGCAATATCGGGGTTATTCTGGACTGGGTGCCATCCCATTTCCCCGGCGACGAACATTCGCTGGGCTATTTCGACGGGACGCATTTATACGAGCACGCCGATCCGAGATTGGGTTTCCATCCGGACTGGAACAGCCTGATTTTCAACTATGGCCGCAACGAGGTACGCAGCTTTCTGATCAGCAACGCCATGTTCTGGCTGGATAAATATCATATTGACGGGCTGAGACTGGACGCGGTGGCGTCCATGCTGTACCGGGACTATTCGCGCAAGGCCGGAGAATGGCTGCCAAACAAATACGGCGGAAGGGAAAACCTGGACGCGATATCATTCCTGAAAAGGTTTAACGAAGAGGTATACCGGCTTCATCCGGACGTGCACACGTTCGCTGAAGAATCGACTTCATGGCCGATGGTCTCCCGCCCGGTGCATTCCGGGGGGCTGGGATTCGGCTATAAATGGGACATGGGCTGGATGCATGACACGCTGGAATACATGGCCAAAGACCCCGTGATACGGCGGTACCACCACAACAAGCTAAGTTTCAGGCAGATGTACGCCTGTTTTGAGAACTTCGTGCTGCCGCTGTCCCATGACGAGGCGGTGCACGGCAAGGGTTCCCTGCTGGGCAAGATGCCGGGGGACGACTGGCAGAAATTCGCCAACCTAAGGCTGATGCTCGGCTACATGTACGGGCAAACGGGGAAGAAACTCCTGTTCATGGGCGACGAATTCGGCCAGCGGCAGGAATGGAACCATGACCGCAGCCTGGACTGGCACCTGCTCGGCTACGAACAGCACCAGGGCATCCAGAGATGGGTGCAGGCGCTGAACGCGCTTTACAGCCAGCAGCCGGCGCTGCATGAAAAAGACACCGATCCTGACGGATTCGAGTGGATAGAAGTGGATAATACCGCGGAAAGCGTGTTCAGTTTTGTGAGAAAAGGCTATTCAGAAATGGTGCTGGCGGTCTATAATTTCACGCCGGTCCCACGTCTGAATTACAGGGTGGGCGTGCCGCGGGCGGGCCGCTGGTCTAAGCTTTTGAACGGGGATGATCTGGAGTTTGGGGGGAGCGGGGTGGGTAACCCCGAATTTGTGGAATCACAGCGTGCAGGTTGGAATAACCGGGCGGACTCGCTGGTTCTAAATCTGCCGCCACTGGCCGCAATATTTTTTAAGGCCCCATAAACGATGCAAAGTTCAGATTACGCCGTCGTCATGGTGACGGCCGGGACAATTGAAGAAGCGCAGAAGATAAGCCGGCTGCTGCTGGAAGAGAAAACGGCGGCCTGTGTGAACATCGTGCCGAAGATCAGTTCCTCATACTGGTGGGAAGGCAAAATAGAAACCGCAGAAGAATATCTGCTGATAATCAAAACCAAGACGGCGATGCTGCCGGAATTGATAGAACTGGTGAAGGGCGCCCACAGCTACTCCGTGCCGGAGATTGTGGCATTGCCGATTGTGGGCGGCAATCCGGAATACCTTGATTGGATCGGGGAGAGCCTGGACTAGGGGCCGGTCAGGTCTTTTTTGATCTGCTCAAACTGTTCACGGGTTATTTCCCCGCGGGCATACCGTTCTTTCGCAATATCCACGGGGTCCTGGCGCGCCGAAGGTGAGGCGCCGGAACTCTGCCTGCCCCACCTGACGGCCAGCCAGATAACGAGGGCGATAATCCCGCCGATAATCAGGAACAAAAAGATCATCCCGAAAATCATCCAGCCATAGCCGCCATAACCTATCATTGCGACTTGCCTCCGGCCATATTTTTGTTGATGACTTCCACCAGAGCCCGCGCGGCGTTGTGTTCTTCGTCCCGTGACGCGAACAAAAGAGTAACATCCCCGAAATTGACGAACTCCGCGATGTGGTCCATTAATTCGATACGATAGGGGGATTCAAGTTCACGGCGGTAGCGCCTTTTAAAATCTTCCCATTTCTCCGGCTCTTTTTCGAACCAGCGGCGCAGGGTATCGGTGGGGCCGAGTTCTTTAAGCCATTCCTGAACTTCAGCTTTGCGCTTGTTAATCCCCGGCGGCCAGAGGCGGTCGACAAAAATACGCATACCGTCAGAGGCTTCAGGCGGGGCATAGACGCTTTTAATTTTTAAGATACCCAAAGGGGGTCACTCCTGAAATTGTTTTATTCCGTTACTTTTTCGAACTGATCTTTTTTCGCGCCGCAGACCGGGCAGACCCAGCCGGCGGGAATATCCTCGAAGCGCGTGCCGGGCTTGATGCCGCCGTCAGGATCACCGATGGCGGGGTCGTAAATCCAGCCGCAGACAAGGCAGCGCCATTTCTCGGCTTTGGGCTCGGCCTTCGGGGCGACAAAGGTGGGGGCATTTTTGGGTGTCGTGCCGCGTTTTACCTGCTGGTAGTAGGCATAGGTCATGCCGGGCTTATCATTCAATACGTCCCCATCCCCCACTTCGCCGATG
>JANYKH010000282.1 GCA_025358235.1 Chloroflexota bacterium | reverse complement strand
CTGTGTGGCTTAAGTCAGAAAAAGAAGTGACTCTAAAAAAAGTATATCTTGAAGGAGACCGCATCAGGCTTCAGCCAGCCAATAGCCAGATGCAGCCGTTTTATACACCGGCTGACAATATTGATATACAGGGAAAGGTTTTTGCTGTTATCCGCGATTTAGGCTAAAATAGGAAACCGCATCCGGAAGAGAGGCAAAAGCTGTAAATGATCGTCACCCAGTTTCAAATCGTTGGCCGGGACTTATTTGCACGGGGACTGGTTTCATCACATGCCGGGAGTTTAAGTATCCGCCTCGGGGACCGTATCATCATTACACGCCGCGGCAGCATGATGAACTGCCTTCAGGATAGCGACCTTATTGAAACAGGTGTCTCACGGAATAACCGCTTCACGCCGCTCGCCTCGCCGGAACTTCCGGTACACCGCTCCATTTACAAACAAACCCAGGCCCTTGCCATTGTTCACGCCCATCCACCCCATTCCACCGCCCTTTCGATAATAGGCTCGGAAATTGCCCCCATCAATACTGAATATCAGTGTATTCTGGGCAAAGTGCCGGTCGTTGGTTTCAAACCGGAATCGAACGTCAAAGACCTTGCCAGTGAAATCGCCGGCGCCCTTAAAGCGCAGCAGAGAATCGTTATGGTGCGTGGGCACGGCAGCTTCGCCATAGGGCAACTTTTGGAAGAAGCTTACAGCTTTACGAGCGTTCTTGAAGAAAGCTCACACGTAATTTGGCTTTTGAAATCCCTGCAATACGGCCAGGCTGCGCAGTCCACGCTATAAAGCTGGAGTGCACCAGCTCATGTATTTCGGGTCGTTACCCTTGATTATCTGAGCGTATCTTTCCTGCAGTTTCTTAGTCACTGGACCAATTTGCCCGTCACCAACAATTCTCCGGTCGATTTCCCCCACGGGAGTGAGGTGTGCCGCTGTTCCGGTCAGGAAGCATTCCTGGGAACTATATAGTTCGCCACGGGCCACTGACCTCTCTTCGACTTCCAGACCAAATTCGTTCTTGGCAAGGGTGATAATTGTGTCCCTGGTGATACCGGCCAGTATGCAGTTGTGTACCGCCGGGGTAACGAGTTTACCTTTTATTACAAGGAAGATATTTTCGCCGCTGCCTTCAGCCACTTGCCCATCTGCGCCGAGCATGATCGCTTCGTCAAACCCGTTCTGAATGGCTTCTGTTTTAGCGAGAGCGTTGTTGACATAAATACCGGCCACTTTTGTTCCAGGAGGAATCATGTTATTTGCAGGCCGTATCCATGAGGAAACACCGCAACGGCAAAGATCAACGTCGAGGTAGCGACCCCAGGGAATTGGGAAAACCAGGAAATCGGCCTCAAGATTATGCAGTCTGACACCAAGCTGTTCGGTGCTCTTATAGGCGAGCGGCCGAAGATAAATATCTTCGGTGAATCCGCTTTTCTTGATCACTTCCAGGGTTATCTGGCAAAGATCATCAACCGTGTAGGGCAGTTTTATCTGCAACAGGCGGCAGCCGTCAAGCAGCCTGTTATAGTGTTCTTTCAACCTGAAGACATAAGTCTGTTTTTTAGCAGCGTTCCAGTTGCCCCGGATGCCTTCAAAAAGTGCGGTACCATAATGAATGGAGTTGGTCATAACGCCGACCTGAGCTTCTTCAAGAGGAACAATTTTCTTTTTGAAATAGCAATAGGATGGCATTATATTACCCTCCAACATTTTCAGTGATATGATTTGCCCCATTATAATGTACGTTTGCGGTCATGGCAAGCGCCGAAACGGACGTCCGATTGTTTGAGACGGACTAACCAGCTAACGAAATGAAATAATAATGGAAGCAGTAGGGCGCGATAAGGAGATTAAGAATGCTTCTTGATCAATTTTATCAATTCATCGCGCGTAATCACCATTCTGCGTCCGCAGGTTTCGCATTTAATGGCGATGTCCGCACCCACCCGCGCCACTGCCCATTCTGACCCGCCGCAGGCGTGTTTCTTTTTGAGAATTACCTTATCGCCAATGACGAATTCTCGTTCAACCACGATTATTTCGAAGCAGCTTTCAGGTTGTTAATTTCATCGCGCAGCTTAGCCGCAGCTTTTCCGGCAGCCTCGGCGAAATCTGCGCCTTTTGAAGCGTAAATAATCTGGCGTGACGAGTTGATGATGGCGCCTCGCCCCACCCTGTCAGTCCCGTATTTCAATACCAGAGATAACTCCCCACCCTGAGCGCCAACTCCCGGAATAAGTATTGGCATTTCCGTGTGCTGTGTCCGGATTGTCTTTAATTCTTCCGGATAGGTGGCGCCGACCACCAGTCCCAGATTGCCATATTTGTTCCATGTACTAACCTTCTGCGCGACAAGCTGGTACAGCGGCATTGTGCCGCCGTTAATTTGACAAATAACATTCTGGAAATCAGAACCTCCGGGATTGGAGGTACGGCACAAAACAAAAATGCCCTTATCCCGGTACTCGATAAATGGTTCCAGAGAATCATGACCCATGTAAGGGGAAACCGTAACGGCGTCAAAACCAAAATTATCAAAAAGGGATCTGGCATAGGCTTTGGCCGTATTCCCGATATCACCGCGTTTTCCATCACCGATAACCGCGACATTCTCAGGCACGCGCTGAACTACCTTTTTCAGAACGTTCATACCGTCATCACCGGCGGCTTCAAAAAAGGCCAGGTTAAGCTTATAAGCGCATACTGATTTTGAAGTGGCATCGATAATGTCACTGCAAAATTTCAACAAGCTTACGTTGACCGGCAGGGAAGTTGGTTCGGGATCCAATCCCACACATACCAAACTCCTGTTGTCATCGATTACGGCATTCAGTTTTTCAGTAAATTTCAAGCCGGGCACTCCTTCGAATTTTAGTAGGTAATGGTTCTGGATGCAGGAATCAGGAATTTGTTTGACCGGTCTAGGGCCGGATAAACCAGGTCCAGCGGGAAAAAACCGGAGCCAAAATAATAAATACAATCACGTGTATGAACAAGTAGCTCATCACGCCCGTGAATGCCCAGGCGCTTTTTAACCGGGACGAGCTGGTGCGCCAGATATCCATCAGTTGTCCCAGGGCTAAACCAACCCCGATGCAAATCGAGCCTACAGTAGGATACATGTAAAACACGAAGCTGATGCGGTCTGTAAAAATACTCATTGGTATCCAGAGCAGGTACGTCCCGAAAAACCAGCAAAGTCCGAAACGGGCTGCCTCATTACCTTTATAGCCGCGTATCCCCATGTAGATCACGGAGGGGATTATCAGCGCCCACAAACTGAAACTGACGGCGCCCATATAATGGGGGTCGTACCAGTACCACATGTAGGTTGGCTGAAGTATCCATTGCCACGGACGGGAAATGATGTCCTGCGTGGTATTGGCAAATGTCAGGCTCCCGCTGAGTGAGAGCATCGAATTAATCGCATCCACCGGGCTCTGCCACTTTTGGGTAATAGCAAAAATAAAGACCGGTAGTAAGCCAACAAATGCCACCCCGGATGCCAATCCTAATATCAGCGGACGGTCAATGCGCCAACTACGGCGGCTCCAGAGCCAGTGGAGTCCGATTACCGGTATCGCCAGCACCCCCACCAGTTTCCCCAGCGAACTTAACGCGATAAAAATCCCTGAAAAAAGATAACGATGGTTAAGGTAAAGGAGAAAGGCGGTTAACATAAATAGGAGGTAAAAAACGTCGAGCATGGCGATACTGCCCTGGATAAAGGTCAGGTTCTCCAGGCTCAACAGAAATGTTGCGAGCAAACTGGCTTCGTCAGACATTCTCAGGCGTCGGCAGATAAGGTAAAAGACAATCAATATCATCGTAGCAGCCACGATAGATAACATGCGCCAGCCGATAGGATTGTCGCCAAAAATGGCCATGCCGGCCACAATGAAGACTTTGCTCAGAGGCGGGTGCTCAGGCCGCAGATCCCCCTGTTCTGAAAGAATGTTACGGGCATCAGCGACGTAGTGCTGCTCGTCAAAAATCAGGGTATCTACCTGCCGGATAATGCCGAAATGAAGGACGATAGTCAGCGCAACGATAACGAAAAGCCCAAAGTACTGCCAGGTAGAGACGCTATGCCAAATGTATCGCCAATCCGGTCTTTTCAAGGTTTTTCAGGCCTATTCTGATTTCACTTTAGGCTTGCGTGCATCCCAGGCCCAAAAATTGCTCAACAGGTAGTTAGCTGCGAAGGCGATTACGATACCGATCAAGTTGGCTAAAGAGTAATTCAGATGAACAACTCCGTAGAAGAACGCGGAGATACCTAGGTTCACCGCAAGCCCAACCAGGCTGACCAGGTTAAACCGCAGCAGGCTTCCCATTGTGCGCGTCACGGAACTGGAACGCCGGTCGCCGAAAGTGAAATAATTATTAAACAGGAAATTGGTTATAATGGACGTCTCTACACTGATAGCCTGAGCCGGCCAGATCGGGTCCAGATGGGCCACTTCAACCAGGAGCCGCTGA
Organism: Chloroflexota bacterium; assembly: GCA_025358235.1. GTDB lineage: Bacteria > Chloroflexota > Dehalococcoidia > Dehalococcoidales > RBG-16-60-22 > JACPQH01. The sequence goes on along the minus strand of JANYKH010000282.1, from coordinate 3,110 downwards.
AGGCCTAGATTGACAACAATACCGCTGCCGCCGACGATAATGAACTTTACGAAGCGGACCAGTTCGCCTGTGCGTTTCATGAGGCTATAGACATGTTTCAGATAATCGATCTGCTGTTTGGCGTTAAGTTTGCTCTCGCCGCGGCTGCGCGTCCGAAATACGAAAGGCACTTCCGCCACCTTGTCTATCTTGCCCAGCATCAGAACTTCAAGCAATATTTTATAACCGGTGGGGTTAAGTTTGACCCCTTGTACCACCTCTCGCTTGAACATAAAAAGGCCGGACATCGGGTCTTTTACATTTTTTGTCGCCGGTAAAAATACATGTGATATTAAAGTGGCGCCTTTGGAGATTATGCGCCTGGACCGACTCCACCCCTCACAACCTCCCCCCTTAACATATCGACTGCCCACAGCCACGCTCGCCCCGCCATTAACCGCTGCAATCAACTTTGGAATAACTTCAGGCGGATGCTGCAAATCTGCATCCATCACGCCGATGATTTCTCCTTTAGCGTAGCCGATGCCGTCCACGACTGCGGAAGCCAGACCGCGTTTGTCTTTACGTACAATCACCTGCACCGGATACGTTTTGGAAAGGGACTGAATGAGTTCGGCCGTGCCATCCTTGCTATTGTCATCGATGAAAAGCATCTGGTAAGGATACGGGCTGACGGCTTTTTGGACTGCGCTGATCAGAGGTTCGATGTTGTCATGTTCGTTATAGGTAGGGACTATCAGAGTAAGAAGTTTGCTCATTTATAAAACCTCGGTTTTTATTGTACCACAGTCTGCCCTGAAACTCTGTTCCGCAGAAGAGGCACAATAAAGGCCGGGATTTTAGAACTCCCGGCCTTCACTCTTCGTTCGATTTAATCTTACTTAGCTTTGCCGATTCTGAAAATCTTGGTGCCGCAAACGGGGCAGACGCCCTGAGTTGCCGGCTTCTGGTTCTTCATCAGAACAGCCTTGGCATTCTTCATTTCTCTCTTTTCGCGGCACTTTACGCAATACGCTTCCATGTCTTCCTCCAAAAATTTCCCGTGACTAAATCAAGCGTAGAGCATCACCCGCACGCCTGTCAATAGATACAGGCCTATCACATGACTATTTTCTTGCCTGAAGCACCCGTTAAGGCAATATGGGCCGGTTTACCTTGACGGTTTTCCGGCAGCGAGGGTATAATCAAAACTGCTCGCTAAGCGGGCTCGTAGCTCAGGGGTAGAGCGGACGGCTCATAACCGTTTGGTCGTAGGTTCGAAACCTGCCGAGCCCATGTTCAAAACACCGTCTTATATTTAGCCGTATGAATCAGTTTACAACAGGCAGTTTTGCCCCGGTCCATGCCGTAATACCGCCAGTCATATTATATAGCCTTGTAAATTTCATGCTTAACATAATATTGACGGAATTTGTGCTGCGAACACCAGTGCGGCAGTAGACCAGATACGTTTTGTTCTTGTCTAGCTGATCCAGGTAAGTTTTAAAGTCAGCCCCGTAAAAGTCGATATTGATGGCGTCTGCCAGGTGGCCGGACTTGAATTCATCCGGGGTACGGACGTCAAGAATGACGAAATTGGGATTATCCTTGTTTTTTGTTATTAACGCCTTTGCCTGCTCTACGGTAACATTTTCAGACGTCATGGGGGGCGGGGATACGAACGGCGAGAATGTCTCCGCTGATTTTGACGTAGATCCGGTGATGTTACCCGGTTTTTGATTTGCTGAACAACTCATGTAAATCACCGACGTTAATAAAAGAATCATCAAAATTAGAAATAATTGCCGCATCATCTTCCACCGCCATCATTATTAAAGAAATTGTTCCCTTATATTCCCATTATACTATTGTTTAGTTTTAGGTGCGCAGATGACATAACATCTATAGTGCGCCCCCGTGGTTTATAAATCCATAATATTTCGCGGTTGTAGAAAATACTCACACAGATTATCGCCGTGATACAAATCCCTGACCTCTCAGGAAGCCCGTGGCGCCTTCCGTCGTCGCCGAAGTGGCAGAAACTACAGGCCCGGTATTGAACCTTGCCGTTTTTTGGCAGTTCTACCTGGGAGGAATATTTGTGGAGACTTGACCCTGGTTGACCTTTTCGGTCACCATTTCCAACAGCTTCTTTAACCCCCACCCCTTAACCGCGGACATCATCAGGGTTCCCGGAGCGGGTGGCATTTCTTTGGTCAGATATGCTGTTGCGCTGGTTTCATCCCATTTTTGATCGGCTGGCAGCACCAAGTCGATTTTATTAAGGGCGGTGATCATAGGCTTATCTTGAAGATTCAGATCCTTGAGGATAGCTTCAACCGTGGCACATTTCTTATCAGCTTCCGGAGAGGCAAAATCCAGAACATGGACCAGAACGGAGGCCTCTTCCAGTTCTTCAAGCGTTGCTCTGAAAGCCGAGACAATCGTCGGCGGTAAACGCCGAATGAAACCTACCGTATCGGTCAATAAGACGACGGTATTATCGGGTAGGGTGATGCGACGCGTCGTAGGGTCCAGAGTAGTAAACAGCGTTTTTTGGGTAACGACGCCGGCCTGGCTCAAAGCATTAAGTAAAGTGCTTTTGCCCGCGTTGGTGTAGCCTACCAGACTGACCACCGGAATTCCGGCCTTGCGCCTCTGATCCCGATAAAGACTGCGCTGCTTGCGCACGTCATCAAGCTGTTTCTCGATTCGTAATATACGGTCTTTAATCAGACGCCTATCAGTCTCAAGCTGTGACTCGCCGGGGCCCCTCGTCCCAATGCCGCCTCCCAGTCGCTCAAGATGGCTCCATTGCCCCGCCAGGCGTGGTAAGAGATATTTATGCTGCGCCAGTTCTACCTGCAGGCGGCCTTCACGGGTATGGGCTCTCTGTGAAAAAATGTCCAAAATTAAAGCGACACGGTCGATGATTTTGACTCTTATCGCATCTTCTAGGTTGCGTTCCTGCTGGGGTAATAATTCATCGTCAAAAATAATCGTCGTATACCCGAGGGTTTCCTGGGCCGCGATTATCTCATCGAGTTTACCTTTGCCTACGTAGAAATTGCGTGAGGCCGTTCTTGTGGCCTGGACCATCGTCCCCACCACTTCAGCTCCGGCCGTCTTGG
>JANYKH010000166.1 GCA_025358235.1 Chloroflexota bacterium | reverse complement strand
CTCCAGTACCCGCGCCGCCGCTTCGGTGTCGTCGGAAAGCAGCGGGTTGATTATCTCGCTCCGGCCGTGCGCCAGCGCCGCGCATATCAGTGCCCGGATAGTGTAGCTCTTGGATGCCGGGCTTATAACCCGGCCCTTAAGCTCGGATTTTTCCAGAACTATGTTCATTTAATTTTAGTTTTCGTATAATTTCTTTCACTACGCCTTCCACTGTGCGCGGCGAGGTGTTCACTTTAATATCATAGGCCCGTTCGTAAAACGGCCTGCGGAAGGCCAGCATTTCCTCTACCGCTTCTCTGGTCGGGGCTTTCAGCAGGGGACGCGTGCTGTGGCCCGAAATCCGCTGTAAAATAACATCCGGACTGGCGGTTAATAATACGAGCGTGCATTCCGCTTTCATTCTATCTATGTTTATGCGGTTTAATACCACCCCGCCCCCGCACGCCATCACCATGTTCTTTCGCTTGACTGCCTGTTTGACTGCCTCGATCTCATATTCCCGGAAGAGCGTTTCCCCGCCCGTATTGAATATTTCCGGGATGCTCAGGCCGGCTATCCGCTCCACCACCCCGTCCAGTTCGATGAATTCCTTGTGTAATTCCTGCGCCAGCAGTCTGGCTACCGCCGACTTCCCCGTGCCCATAAAACCTATCAGCGCGATGCTATTTTTCAACGAAAGCCTCGATTAACGCCAGTTTCATAGCGTCGATTGGCGCTTTTTTCCCCGTCCAAATTTCAAACGCCGCCCCGCCCTGCCACACCAGCATGTCCAACCCGTTGATCGTCTTCGCCCCGCCCATCTCCGCGTCCCTTAACAGCTTTGTTTTTAATGGACTGTAAACCACATCGAAAACGGTGTGGTGCGGCTGTATCAGGTGCGCCGGCATCGGGCTGTTGTTGGCGTAAGGGTTCATGCCCATGCTGGTCGTATTGATAATAATTTGCGAGTCTCCGGCTACGGCCCGCAGGTTTTCTTCGTTCATTTCAAGGGCCATAATCCGCGCTCCCGGCAAAAAGTAACTTACCCGCGCCACCAGTTCCGTGGCTGTTTTGGCCGTGCGGTTGATCACGATCAGGTTGGCTCCCTTGCCCCCCAGCGCCATCGCCGCCGCCCGCGCCGCGCCCCCCGCCCCCATCACCACGATGTTCTTGCCCTCAATTTCCACCCCGTTCCCCGCCAGCGCCTGTAAAAATCCAAACGCGTCCGTATTGTAACCGGTCAGCTTGCCGTCCCGGTTTATTACCGTATTGACCGCGCCGATCTGCTCCGCCAGCTTGTCGAGGCTGTCCAACAGCGGCAGCACCTCGACTTTATGCGGGATGGTGACGTTTAGCCCGCGTATTCCCAGCGATCTCATGCCGTAAATCGCCGCTGGTAAATCCTCTTCCGTCACATGGTAGGGGACATAGACCCAGTCCAGCCCCAGCGCCTGGAAAGCGGCGTTCTGCATGGCCGGTGACAGGGTGTGCTCTACCGGGTCGCCAATTATCCCGCAGACCGTGGTTTTCCCTGTAATTTTCATCATGCGTTTATCATACTATACAGACTGCGCAGCGCAAATACCGTGATCTGCCCGTCTGCGCTTTCCTTGCCCTGTGCAATTGACGCGTAGGTGAAGTCTCCGCCCGTCAGTGGACATAATATCCGGCTTGACACCCCGAGCGGTCCCATGGCGAAAGCCACCGTTCTGCCCCCCTCAATCGCATTCATTTTTAATACTTCCAGGTTGTCCTGGATGCTGCGCGCCGTCACGGCCAGCTTGCAGATGTCCGCCCCCGCCTCCCGTTCATGCTCGATGATCTTCTGCATCACCTTGGGCGTCGGGGACGCCTGAAAATCGTGGTAGGAGACCAGACATTCGCTCTGTTTCTTTATCAGTTTAATAATGGACAGCAGCCCTTCCGTCCTAAGCTCGATATCTATAATATTCGCGCCCATTTCTGACGCTTTAAGCAGTTCTTTGACGCGTCCCGCCTCCCCTCCCTTCCACTTCCCCCCTTCATCCGGATGCCGGTTGCACGCGATCCACGGTTTGTCCAGGCTTTTTACCAGTTCCTGCCAGCCCTCGCCCACCAGATCCAGTCTCACTTCGTATAAATCAGCTTCTTTCGCTAAATCCAGCAGCGATGGGTCGTTTTCCGTAATGACGGCGCAGATGCGCGGTTGTTTTATCAAGGCTGCGTCACCCTGCCCACAATCTCCGGCGGTACGGCGTCCATCGTAAAGGCGTCGCCTATCGTCCGCAGCACCACGAAGCGGAATTTCTCATGGTGCATCTTCTTGTCTTTGGCCATGATTTTGGCCAGGTCGTCGAGGTTGACCTGCGGTATTCTGGTCGGCAGTCCCGCCCTTTCTATCAGCTTCTTAAGCCGCTCTACCTCAGATATATCGAGGATGTCCAAATAGTTTGATAGCCGCGCCGCCGCGTACATGCCGATGGCTACCGCCTGGCCGTGTTTGACATTAAACCCGCTCGTCGATTCAATTCCGTGCCCTATCGTGTGCCCGAAGTTGAGGATGTTCCGCAGTCCCAAGTCGTGCTCGTCCCGGGCCACTACCTCTGCCTTTATTTTGGCCGTCCGGTAAACTGCCTCTTCCAGGTAAGGCGCTTCCAGGTTCCGTATCTTTTCGATGTTTTCTTCAAGATAAACAAAGAATTCTTTGTCTTTTATCGCCGCACTCTTGATGATCTCCGCCAGCCCGTTGGAAATCTCTTCCGCGGGCAGCGTCTTCACCAAATCCAGGTCGGCGATGGTCATTTTCGGCTGGTAGAAAACCCCGATGCGGTTCTTGAGGTTGCCGTGGTCCACCCCCGTCTTCCCCCCAATCCCGCTGTCCACCATTCCCAGCAGCGTCGTCGGCGCCTGTATCAGCGGTATGCCGCGCATATACGTGCCGGCTACAAATCCCGCTAAATCACCCAGTACCCCGCCCCCCATCGCTACCACCGGCGTCTCGCGTTCCGCCCCCGCTTCGGTCAATTGTCCCCACAGCCTCACCGCGTTTTCCAGCGTCTTCTGGGCCTCGCCCTCCGGTACTTCGAGGGTAGTTACCGCAAATCCCGCTTCCGCCAGCGCCTTGCCCATCCTGGGGCCGTGAAGCCGGTTTATGTTGGGGTTGGTGATCAACATTGCTTTGCCGCTCAGGCCGAGTTCTTTCAGGAACTGCCCGGTCTTGTTGATCAATCCGGCCCCTATCCGAACTTCGTAGCTGCGCGGCCCTAGTTCTACCCTCGCTGTTTTCATGCTTACCTCTTTACCGGGCTCATGATGGCGTGCACGCGGTTGCAGGCATCGATAACCTCTTTGAGTTCATCCGGGGTGATCATCTGTGAGCCGTCCACCAGCGCTTCTTTGGGATCGTAGTGGCTCTCTATCATCAGTCCGCTCGCCCCCGCGGCTACCGCGGCGCAGCTCATGCTGAATATCAGGTCACGCCGCCCCGTGGCATGGCTCGGGTCAGCCAGCACCGGCAGGAAGGTCTCTTTCTGGATTACCGGAATCGCGGCCAGGTCGAACGTGTACCGCGTGAAGTTCTTGCCCTTCCCCACCGGTATGATGCCCCGCTCGCACATGATGATGTCTTTGTTGCCTTCCGCGGCGATGTACTCGGCGAAGGATAAAAATTCTTCAATCCCCGCCCCGAAATGCCGCTTGAACAATACCGGTTTTTGCTTCCGCCCGATGGCGCTGGCCAGGTCCTGATCGTACATGTTCCGGGACCCTATCTGCATAATATCCACGTACCGCGCGGTCAGATCGACCTGCGTTTCGCCGCGGACTTCAGTAATGACGGGCATCTCGTACATGTCCCCCGCCTCGCGCAGCCAGCTCAGGGCTTCCTCCGCCTCCTCCATTCCGTTGCCCCCCAGCCCCTGGAACGAGTGGACGGAACTGCGCGGTTTGAATACTCCGCCCCTCAGGATGTGCGCCCCGGCCCGCTTAACCCCTTCCGCAATCTTGAAAAGCTGTTGCTTGCTCTCGATCGCACAGGGCCCGGCAATGTAGACAAGTTCGTCACCCCCGACGGTTATATTGCCCACTTTGACCGGCCGGAACTCGTTGCCGCTATCGGATAGTTTACCATACTCCTTGCTTATGAGCTTATACGGTGTATCGATCATCATCGCCTCCTTCACTCCCGGTAATAGCGCGAAATGGGAAAACGGCGCCTTCCGCTCGTCTCCCACCAGCCCGATCACGGTGCGGAATTCGCCCCGCGATACGTCCGCCGCCAACCCGTATTTGTGGATCTCCTCCACCACGTTCTGAATTTCTGTGTCCGTCGCCCCCGCTTTCATCACTATCATCTCTTCTCTCCTCCCAATTTTTGCCAATAAAAAAAGCCCTCTTTTTGGAGAGGGCTGTCATCGACTCGTAACTATATAAAAAAAGGTGTTTTTAGACTATGTTAAAGCCCCCTCCGGCGCACCAGTGCGCCAGGTAAACGTATACCAGTACATATAGGTATAAGCGCGGCTAAACATAGTCATCTCTTAATTAATAACATATTGCTGGGGGAGCGGTCAAGGGGACTAGGGGGTTAGGATTGATTTCAGCTATGGCAGGGTTTATACTGCGGGCAAAAGGTAACAGACGGATGAAAAATGCGTAAACTATTGTCACCTAATATTGCAGGAAACGCTGTCCTTTGGTTAGTAGCGGCTGCGATGCAAATAAGTGGGTGGGTGAACGAGATGTTTGCGCTCGCCTTACTAGGAATTGCGCTCGTATGGACAATAGGAACAATTATCTATCATATTTGGTTTAAGAAAAAACAACATATAGATTTGGTCAATTTGACTGGGTTTAACAATAGTCAAGCGACTTTGCTTAATGAAGAAGGGCTTGAATTACTTGAACTATTGGACCAGGTTTACACAAGACTAAAGAGGCTAACTAGAGAAACAATTAGAAATCTCCAAAAGGAAGATTGGCGAGGTATGCAGGCTGCAAATAAGGAGTTGATGTGGCTGACTGAAATGGACGTCGAATCTGCGATCAATAAAATTATGGTCGAAAACGTTTTTAGATTTGCAACTGGGAAGCCATTGACTGTTGTGGAAGACACTAAAAAATTGGCTACAAAAATTAAATCGTCTTCACTGTTTACCCGCAATCCCGAACATGTAGCAAGTGACTTGAGCGTTATCTTAAACGAAAAAATTCCATATTTGAAGAAACGGATGGAACACGATAGATTATATAAAAAATTACAGCAAAAGATTGAGCGTCAAACAGACAAGTTTCCGAATGACGATGTTTCAAAAACAATCGACATGTATTTAGAACATTCTGTGAAACTAAATGCTGCTTGGGTGATGTCTGTTCATGACTTGGATAATTTGGGTTTTATTGAAAAATTTACAGGGCGTCATATGCCGATGAATCTTAAAATAATCTTGTGGGGACTTCCTGGGAGAATGGATGAGGAAATGAGAACTTATCGGAAACAAGTAGCCAAAGCTATACTTAAATATTTAGAGGGTTTATGAGCTTTGCCCTTTTGACAGGTACTTTATTATTAATTTGCGGCATTTTTGCTAACCTTTATGTTTTATTCAGGGCGTTTAAGTCTTAAATTTAAATGTTAATCTCGCTTGGACTTCAGATCAAGCCCGCAGCTGATTGGACCATGACGATCCATTTTCAGCCCATACCGGCGAAAGCCGGTATCCAGAAGCCCTAACTAGTGTCCGTCATTCTGGAAGGAGCGCAGCGACTGAAGAATCTCAGGGTGGGGCGTAAGGCACCCAATTCCCCGCTCCCCTGAGATGCTTCGCTTCGCTCCAGCATGACTCGCCGACCGAAAGCGCAGCATATGTCATTCCAGCGAAAGCTGGAATCCAGGTATTAAAATGTCCATTATTTAGCTTCATGCTCGCTTAACATATTCTCTTGTCCTCGCCCCTTGAGGGAGAGGATAAAAGGTGAGGGGACACCATAAGGGGCGTTGGCCCCGAACAGCCCGGATTGTCCCGCCACCCGCCCATCCGGAACACAACTCCGTATTACGCTGGACTCCGGCTGTCGCCGGAGTGGACTGGGGCAAGATAGCCTGCCACCGGACCATTCCAGTCGATTCTGTCATTCTGGAAGGAGCGCAGCGACTGAAGAATCTCAGGGTGGGGCGTAAGGCACCCAATTCCCCGCTCCCCTGAGATGCTTCGCTTCGCTCCAGCATGAC
>JANYKH010000074.1 GCA_025358235.1 Chloroflexota bacterium | reverse complement strand
CCCCCATTTCTCACCCACTATTTAGAGCAAAGCAGCTAACGGTGTCAACCCGGCGGTTTGCTCACGGCGCAGGTCTCGGCGGCAGAGTTTGGCATGAGGAAGATCATGGGCATCGCCACCACTATGAACACTGCGGCAAAGCCCCAGAAAAGCAGGCGGAAGCCGGCTTCGGTGCCAAAGTCATGCAGCAGCAACGCGCCGATTGTCACCATGAAGAGATTGCCGGCCTGGCGGAACATTGTGCGGACGGCGGTGATGGTAGATATCCGGTGGGGCATCAGCTCGATACACGCATTGTTGGCGGCGGGGACGACGGCCCCCTCACCCAGCCCGGAAAAGCCGATGAAGGCCATCATGACAACTGCGGGGTTGGAGAAACCGGGGAATTCCAGACCCAGCAAAAGCATCGCGGGAAGCAGCATCAGGCTGCCGATAAGCATTGGCCGCCGGTAGCCCCAGCGCACCAGAAACAGGCTGGTTACCAGGGAAGTAAGAAAAACACCTACCGAACGAGGCGTGATGATGAGGCCGCTTTCCAGCGTGGACATGCCGTAAACCGAAACGGCGTAGAAAGGTATGAAGGTGGCCAGCCCAAACACCGCCCCAAACATAAAGTTAAAAAGGTTGGCGGACATAAATGGTTTGGACCTGAGCACCTCCGGCTCTAAAATGGGTTCTTTCACGGTTTTCTGGCGTTTCAAAAACAGGATTAGACTGACCGCGCCGGCGGCGAACAAGGGAATAACCAGTAACCAGGGAATGCCGCCTCTTGAGGCATCTAACTCGCTTAAGCCGACCATGAAAAAGAGGAGTGTAAACGCCATCAGAGCAGCCCCGATAACGTCCAGATGAGCGGCCCGCCGTTCCTTGCCGGGAATAATAAAAACAGAGAGCCCGAAGCAAATGATGCAGAGCGGGATATTCATCCAAAAAATGGACTGGTAGCCGTATATCGTGACCAACAACGCGCCGATATTGGGGCCCAGAATCCAGCCGACCGGGAAAACGGCTGCAAGCAGGCCGATGGCCTTTTGCCGGGACTGCGGAAATTCATCCGCGATAATGCCGGTGACGCAAGGGACGAATCCGCTGCCGCCGATCCCCTGGATCAAACGGGCCACTATAAGAACACCGATATTGGGGGCGAAGGTCGCCAGTACAGAGCCGCCCGTGAAAATGGCCATGAAACCGAGGAACGAGCCTTTCCGCCCGAGCACATCGCTGATCTTACCGGCCAGAGGGACGTTGGCCGTGATTGCCAGGTTAAACGCGCTCACCACCCAACCCACCACAATCAGGGAAACGTCAAAATGAGCCATAATGTCAGGAAAAGCGACGGAGATGGAAGTCATGTTAACAGCCTGGAGAAGGCAGATCAGACTCCCCACCGCGTAAACTACATAACGGCGCATGGATCAGATTGTACCACGATTGAAAAGGATGTTTAACCGAACGGATAATCAAGAATGTGGAGGCGCCAGTGGGGAAAGTGGGGTGGGCCCGGATTCTCTAGCGTTTGCGGAATAATATCATTCCGGCCAGCATGAGAGCCAGAATCCCGGAAATAAGAAACCCTAGGAAGGCCAGTAAGGGAATGGTGCCGACATGGGGCGAGACACCGGACAATACAATAACGGAAGATGAAACCAGCAGCGCGGCGATGATAATGGTCATCGAGAGGCGGTTCAAAGTATGATCAATGGTTTCCCGGATAGGCTCCAGGCCTACATGCTCAAACTCGATCTTGATGCGCCCTTTACGCAGTTGGCGCACGATAATCCCGGCATTGTAAGGCATATCTTTGAGCAGGTTCAGGGCATCTGTAAACCAGGAATATATTTCGCGGGGTTGACGGGTGGGGTTAAGTCTTTCTGCCATTGCCTTCTGGGCAAAAGGTTTGCCGAGTTCCATCATATTGAAATCGCCACCGAGTTGTTGAGCGATATCTTCCTGCACGGCGATGCTCTTGGAGATCCACAACAACTGGGAGCGGAACCGGGCGCCCCGGTCCATGATTA
>JANYKH010000063.1 GCA_025358235.1 Chloroflexota bacterium | reverse complement strand
ACCTACCTCGGCGTAAGGGTCAAGAGAGGTTCCACCAACTTCCTGGGCAGTGCTACCAATTATGTGCCCGCCTCCGGCCTGAAAGCCGCCCTGGATGCGCAAAGTCAGGCGCTGGCGGCCAGCGGTACCCTAACTTACACCCTTGAATGGGCTCTGGCCAGCGATATAAAAGGGGCCGGGGTTGACGGTTTATTCGGCACGGCGGATGACGTAGATGTGGTCGATAACATTATCCAGAGTGATACCGTCCAGATAGATATCACTTTCACCCTCACCCAGAGTTAGAGATCGATGTGAAACATCTTTGGATTAACTTGATTTGTATAATAACCCTCGCGGTAGGGCTGTTTGCCTACACCGTTTCCGGCACTCTGGGCGCAATTTCAGACCCGGAAACCTCCGGCGGGAACCGCGCTACCGCTTGGTCATCTGTAAGCTGGAACGAAACGGCCCAATCTGATTTCGCCAAAGGTTTACTGACTAATGTAGACATCGCGACGACCCCTGGAGATATCACACTCGCTGTTCACACTCGTTACACTTTTGCTTTTCAGGGCGGTACCACCGCGTTCTGGAAATATGATCACGAAACGGATGGGTGGACTGCGATGGCCGGTACACCGGGCGCCGTAAACACGGCTGCAGGGGCCGCTCTCGGTTACGATGGCGGGAATTTCGTTTATGCTTTTCAAGGTGGCACCACCGCATTCTGGCGCTATGACATCGGCGCTAATACCTGGTCCGCAATGACGGCGGCGCCGGCCGCTCCCGGAACCGGAGCCGCGCTGATTTATGCAACCGACGGCACAACTCCTGCCATATACGCCACGAGAGCCAATAGAAGCACGGCTTTCTGGCGTTACAACATCGTCGCCAACAACTGGACGACCACGCTTGCTCAGCCCGGAACGGTGGCGGGGGCAGGCTCGGGCATGGTTTACCTGTACGACAGCGGGACATCCAAGTATTACCTTTACCTTCTTTGCGGCAAGGGTGGCAATATATTCCTTAGATATGACATAGCCCTCAATGCATGGGGGTCAAGGGCCTCTACGGCCGCTAACATCACTACTGGCGGCGCGCTGGAACTGGGAGGTTCATACCTTTACGCTTTCTGCGGCAGCAGTCAAACATTTTACCGATATGATATCGGGGCCAACTCGTGGTTAGCAATGACCGCTGCTCCCGCTAACACCGCTGCAGGCGCCTCGCTAAGCTACGATAAAGCCAGCAATTCCATCTTGGCGTTCCAGGGACAGAGAGGAAGCACAACCTGCTGGCGTTATGATATTACCGCTAATGCTTGGGATACAACCTCGGTTCAGGTTGCCCCTGCTACGGTTACTGCAGGCGGCGCGATCTGCTGGGATGGTTCACCTGCTGGAAAAATGTATGCTTTCCAAGGCGGCGCGACCACATTTTGGCAGTACGACATGCCAACTGATACCTGGTCTGTGTTGGCTGTAGCGCCTGCTGCCGTCGGTACCGGGGGCGCGCTTACGTATGCTGGTGGCTACGTTTATGGATTCCGGGGTGGAATAACCACCGCCTTCTGGAAATACAACCCATCCACCCTCGCCTGGGCAACACCCGTTCCTGCTGTAGCACCGGTCACTGTTGGCCAGGGGGCAGCGCTCGCTTACGATGGCTCCAGGTACATTTACGCCCTGGGCGGTAATAACACTCAAAATTTCTGGCGCTACGATACTGCGCTAGATTCCTGGACAACGATGCCCATTATCACACAAGCAGTTAATGCGGGCGGCGCTCTGGTTTATAACAATGGCTTTATCTATGCCTTTGTAGGCAACTCCCAACAGGTGTTCTTTAGATTCAGTATCGCGGGAAATGCCTGGGCGCCCATGGGTAATCCCACTTCCGTCATTGGCACCGGCGGAGCCCTGACCACTGATGGAACCTACATTTACGGCTTCGCGGGCGGAGCCACCACCACGTTCATGAAATATACCATCGCTTCCAATACCTGGGCCGCGGCGGCAGTCGCTCCGGCTCCTGAAGGCGCGGGCGGAGCTCTGGCAATTGGTGACGATACATTCATCTATGCACTCCGTGGTATTACGCAAACGACATTCTGGCGTTATGATTATTTGAATAATTCCTGGCACACAACCATTGCTGTGGCGCCGGGGTCAGTGGCCGCCGGCGGCGCGATGACCCAATCGGTTAATATCTATTACCCCAGTGGTAAACTGGCCTCAGATGTTTTTGATACCGGTAAAGCCAGCGCCCGGTGGGATGCCCTGATCTGGGATAGTACTTTGCCCGCCAACACCGGGTTAACTTTTGAAGTTAGATCGTCTGACACCGCATTTTTGAAAGATGATCAGTCAGTGGGCTGGACATCCGTCGGCGCCACCTCTCCCGTCCAGACAGGGCTTTCGGTAGGACGTTATAAGCAATGGCGTGCCACTTTGACCACCAGCCTGATAGTAAATACGCCGGCCGTGCAGGCAGTAAGAACTTATTACTATGCTAATTAGTAAACTTAAATCCTTTATAAGTATAAGGATGAAAGACCTGATTATGAGAATAATCCCGGTCATACTCATCGTTGTTCCCGTTTTACTCGGGCCGGGAATAGAAGCCAGAGCTGCGACTCCTGGCCTGGTCATCGGGGGAACCGGCGCGGCAAGATGGAACATTACCGATCTTAAGCCCGGGGATGTGGGTGTTCAGACGGTAACCCTGCTCAACAGCAGCACTACTGACGGTTCATTAACCCTCTGGGTCTCAGACGTTGTCGATAGCGAAGGGTTAAACCCCACTTCGGAGACCGGCAATCTTGCTGAGCCGGGTGAACTTGGCAACTATGTATTATTCACCATCAACTGTATCAACAAAAGCACCAACATAGCGATGCCAAGCACCATCAACCGGCTGCCGCAAAGTGCCACTGACTCCCGATACATTAAGATTGACCCCTTCCCCGCCGGTGCCACCTACACCCTTACCTGGGGATGGGAATTGCCGGCCAATACCGGGAATGAAGTTCAGGGAGACCGGCTGTCTTTTAGCATCAATTACCGCCTGGATATGATCAAAACCACCCCGCCCCCCTCTAACGGGACTAGCGACCCTGTTGATCCTTCGTCTTCGGGAGGTTCGGCTACCAATCCTGATACTCCTGCGGTACCGGAACCCCCTCCGTCAGTCCCAACCGTTATTACTGTCCAGATAGCCGGCACTGAAACTGCCATCCCTGTTAACCCGGACGGGTCCACAGGTGCCAGCCAGAGCGGTCAGCCATCAGGCGCTCCTGTAGCCATATCTATCCAGCCCGGCACTGTTATTAATGCCAGCGGTCAGGTTCCGGACAGGATAACGGTTGATGTAACTCCCCCTTTAAACGTACCGGCGTTGCCTTCAGGCCGGCTTCTGGCGAGTGACGTGTTTTCTCTGGCGATGTACGTAAAAGGCGAGAGAATTGAACACGGCACCTTCAGTGAGCCTTTCCTGCTCACCATGCGTTACGATACGTCAAAGGTACCGGAAGGGACGATCCCGTTCATCACGTTTTTTGATGAATCTACCAACTCATGGACGGCCCTCGATTCATTTATTAGTTCGGCCGGTACCGTATCAGCCTGGGTGACACATTTTTCCATCTTTGCCGTCGAGTTTGAAAAAACGGAATCAATTCCGGTAATTATCGATAACCCGGTAATCCCGGCAAGAGCGGATATCCAGATGCAGAGTTTAATGGTGACACCTTCATCTGCGAAACCGGGGGAACCGGTCCGGGTTTCCGCCTTTGTGTTTAACCGTGGCGGGAAGACCGGCGAGTACAATGTTAATTTGAATATTCCGGGGATTATCGACAAAACAATGACTGTCACCGTAGCTCCCGGGGCCACTGAGGAAGTAACTTTTACGGTCATTAGCGATCAGCCGGGCTCTTTTCAGGTAGACGTGAATAACGTCAAAGGAAACTTCACGGTTGCAGAATCACGGGCACCAACCGCCAAAACCGTGTCCAAGTGGGCTTTCGTCTGGTGGTCTGGGGCGGCGATTCTTCTTATCGTAATTGGCTTATTTACCTGGGCCGAGCATGCCAAAAAACGGGCAGAACGCTGGTGGGATTAATTATTCTGCACGCTAAATAACACTATCCGGTCAGGTTCGCAAAAGCATTGCTCACAGGATTAGGATTTCCCCGCAACATGGCTTGTCCGTTAGCCCAATCTGATCCCGAGTCAAGTAGTGATAACCCTGATGCCTGTCAGGGATGATCAGCCACTAATGCCCTTCCAGTAGACCGCCATTTCCTGTGACTTTAGACAGGCGGCGTCCTTATGCCATCCCTAGGACGTTCAAGACAGCGGCAGTCAAAACCCTCTGGCCTGGACGTTGCGCCCGAACCGGGCTGACGCACGCAATATTCCCCGATTTTGGATTGAACTGGGGAGTGATGACACCCAATTAAGAAGATAAAGAAAGGCGGGCTGCTGTTACACAACCCGCCTTAATAACTCGATTTAGAGTCAGGATTGGGTATTTATTTTCCGGTTAAGGTAAATTCCGCAGGGATCATTCCAATCACGTGGCCAGTGGTATCAACTTTAAACTTGGTATAGCCAGAGAATTTACCCTCACCCTTGCCGCCGGTAAGATAGTTCCAGTGACCGCTCATGAATGATTGATAAACTGCAACATACTGGCCTGCTTCCACGATAATGCCCGCAAACGTGAGTGCTTCGTTGGTGCCGACCATATTTAATGTTACGTCGCCATTGGCAGCCGTCAACACGCCATGAAGATTGCCGGCCTGTGTGTCAACTGATTCAATATTTGCCTTATACTTGAAATCAAAAAAGCCTGTGATTTCAGGTCCGTCAAACGTGCCGTAAACATCTCTCTCCATCACGATCCACCTGGCGCTGTCGCCGGCAGAGGCAACCGTCCCGGGAGTGATGCCCCAGACAACGCCCGTTGCAACAATTTTGCCCTGGGGAGGAGCAGCCAGAGCCGTTCCGGACATAACCATGGAACAAATGACAACCAGTGCCAGGAAAAGGGATAAATACCGTTTCATTTTGTTTTCTCCTTAATCCTTCCGAATGTAGACTTATTATTTGTGTTAAAACACATTTGAATTCTTTTTTTTCTTAACTGGGCGATTTCACTATCCGTGATTGGTCCACGGTAATGCTCGCACAGGGCACATTGACTATGCAATTCAGGTGATCCCGAGACGAGTTTAATTGATCTGCTTAATTTCAAAAAAGGAATTAAAGGGCAATCAATTAAAACGCACCCCAATGGTGGCAGAGACCAGTTATCACTGTCGTAAGTTAAATTTTCCACAGCAATTATCCCATACTCACAACTGCATTTTAACGGAACAAATGCATTATTTGGTGCCAACTTAGTCCAATATTGGTACTAATTTAGGGACTTATAATCTCGCGCTGGAACCAGGAATTGGGTTAACAAAGCCGTTTTCGTGTCTAAATAACGGGAAAGCATCAAATTTCCATGGTGGTCCGTCCGGTGAGATGAAAGGGATAACCAATGGGGGCAAAACGGGTGGGGTTACCTTTATACCAGGTATCTTTGTACTATGGTGGTATTATGAGGTGCAGG
This sequence comes from Chloroflexota bacterium, assembly GCA_025358235.1. Taxonomy (GTDB): domain Bacteria; phylum Chloroflexota; class Dehalococcoidia; order Dehalococcoidales; family RBG-16-60-22; genus JACPQH01. Next base: position 243 of record JANYKH010000063.1, on the reverse strand, counting down.
CGTCAAAAAGTAGGTATTTTGTAGAGGATATCAGGCTTGTGTTAAATTCTTTTGATTTGCAGCTTTTGTCAACCGGCTGATGATAGCTTGCAAACGAGACTCGGTTATGACCTGACCCCCTTAAACGAGTCCAGTCTTAATGTTAGACTGTGACCGAAAGGAGAGGGTTAAATGCCAAAGAAATTCAATACCCCAGAGCAGATCATCGGCAAGCTGCGTCAGGCCGAGGTCTTAATCAATCAG
>JANYKH010000056.1 GCA_025358235.1 Chloroflexota bacterium | reverse complement strand
GAAACAGCTTGGCTTCTCCGGCAAGCCCCAGATCGAGGCCTACGGCATCGCCAAATTCAATGAGAAATGCCGCGCTTCCGTCTTTAAATACCTTACCCAGTGGAACACCCTTACCGACCGCATCGGCTACTGGACTGACCTTCAGCACCCCTATGTCACGATGGAAAACTCCTACATCGAGTCCGTCTGGTGGGCCATCAAGCAAATGTGGGACAAGGAACTGATCTACCAGGGCTACCGCGTTACTCCCCACTGCCCACGCTGCGGCACCTCCCTCAGCTCCCATGAGGTCGCCCAGGGCTATCAGGAAAACACGGAAGACCCCTCCGTTTTTATCAAATTTAAGATCGACCCCGCTTCCCTCAAGGGTTCCGATGCGAAGGAAATCCTGCGTAAATTCGCCGCGGAAAAGCCCCTCTACCTCCTGGCCTGGACCACAACCCCCTGGACCCTCCCCGGCAATACCGCCCTGGCCGTAAATGAGACCGCGGACTATGTCGTGCTGGACAACGGCGCGGAATATTTAATCTTCGCGGGGGCCCGACAGATGGCCGCCGGCCTGGAACAGGCTAAAGTCGCCGCTACGATTAAGGGCAAAGAACTTTCCGGCTACGAAGGTGTTTCGCCCGTTGAGTATGAACCCCTCTTCAACCCCGCCGATTACGGCGTTGACCGAATGCGCTTCGTCCGCGAGGCCGACCCCCTGGGCACCGTCCATGTCCGCCTTGTCGCCCAGCCCCCCGATCCCAACCTCCGCTACCACGTTATCGCGGCGGATTTCGTCTCCATGGATGACGGCACCGGCATCGTCCATGTCGCCCCGTCTTACGGCGAAGTGGACTATGAAGCCGGCCGCGCCAAAGAATTGAGCTTCGTCCATAATGTTGATCTTCAAGGCAAAATTATCGGTAATTATCCCTTTGCCGGAAAGTTCGTCAAGTCCGCCGACCCGCTGGTGGAAGCGAACCTGAAAGAACGCAATCTGCTCTTCAAATCCGAGAAAATCCGCCATACCTACCCGTTCTGCTGGCGGTGCGGCACCCCCCTGCTCTACTACGCTAAAGAGACCTGGTACATCAAGACCACGGCTATTAAAGATAAGCTGATCGCCGGTAACGAGCAGATCAACTGGTTCCCGGACCATATCAAATACGGCCGCTTCGGGGACTGGCTGCAAAACAACGTGGACTGGGCTTTCTCCCGCGAACGCTACTGGGGCACCCCCCTCCCCGTCTGGAAGTGCGAGTCCTGCGGCCAATTCGACTGCGTGGGTACGGTCGAGGAACTGAAATCCCGGCCCGGCGCGAAAGGCGTTACGGATACTCTTGATCTGCACCGCCCTTATGTGGACGAGGTCACCTACAACTGCCCGAAGTGCTCCGGCACCATGAAACGCATTCCGGAAGTTCTGGACTGCTGGTTTGATTCCGGCGCGATGCCTTTCGCCCAGAATCATTACCCAGTTGAGAACAAGACCATGTTTGAAGACGGCCGCTTCCCCGCTGACTTCATCTGCGAGGGCGTGGACCAGACTCGCGGTTGGTTCTACAGCCTTCATGCCATCTCCGAGTTGATCAACGGCCAGCCGGCCTTCAAGAACGTCATTTGCCTGGGTCACATCCTTGACGCCAAGGGCGAAAAGATGAGCAAGACCCGCGGCAATGTGGTTGACCCTGTCGCTATCATCAATAAATACGGCGCTGACGCCCTCCGCTGGTACTTCTACACCTCTTCACCTCCCGGCAACGTCCGCCGCTTCACCCCTGAGGGCGTGGCGGAGGTCACCCGCAGCCTCTTTACCACCTGGTGGAACGTCTATTCCTTCTTTGTCATGTATGCCAATATCGATAGCTACCAGCCGCCCAGCCAGGAACCCGGCTGTTCCGCCGAGGCTGAACTGGACCGGTGGATTCTGTCTGAATTGAATGAACTTATTATCGATGTCGAGTCGGATTTGGAAGCGTTCGATCCCACCAACGCCGGCCGCCACCTCGAGGAATTTGTGGACTACCTCTCCAACTGGTACGTCCGCCGCAGCCGCCGCCGTTTCTGGAAGAGTGAGAGCGATGCGGACAAGCAATCGGCCTATAACACGCTTTACCGCTGCCTCGTGACGCTGACCAAGCTTATGGCGCCGTTTACGCCCTTCCTGGCTGATGAGATTTACCGCAGTCTCGTGCCCGCGGTTATCCCTGGCGCACCCCCCTCCGTCCACCTCGCGGACTGGCCGGTCGCTGACAAGTCCATGATCAATAAAGAACTGGCGGAGGCCACCCGACTCGCTATGAAAGTCTGCAGCATGGGCCGTTCCGTGCGCAGCGAAGCGGGCGTCAAGGTGCGCCAGCCTTTGGCCAAGATGACTATTCAGGTCAATGCCGCCGCTCAAATGCACGGACTCCGGCGTCTGGCGCCCCAGATCATGGAAGAGGTCAACGTTAAAGAAATTGAAATAATCCAGGGAAAATCGGTAATAAGCATGCCCTCGTTAACTGAAGGCGATGTTACCGTAGCCGTCGATGTGAATATTTCTGAAGAACTGGCCGGGGAAGGCATGGCGCGGGAGATTACACACCGCATCCAGACCATGCGCCGCACCGCCAACTTCGAGATTGCCGATCATATCATCCTGTACTATGAAGGCGGGGACTACATCGCCAAAGTTATGAAGGATTTTGCGGAATATCTGAAGCTGGAGACCCTCTGCGACCAGATTCTGCCGTCCATCCCGGCGGATGAATCCGTTTCTGCCGAGCCCTTCAAACTGGGCGGGTACGATCTCAAACTGGGCGTCAAGAAAGTATAGTAGAATGCCATACCCGCGAAAGCTGGGATTCAGAAGTTGGTTTTGATCCTGCAGCCCCCTCCCCACAACCGGGGAGGGGGCTTTTATTTACACCATACCGGCGAAATCCGGTATCTACTCTATGACTTCCCCCAAACTTTGGCCCTTTCCCGGTGCGGGATGGGGAGAGGTGATGGGGCATTCCGTTTTCCACACAGGGTAGTAGTACTATAGTCCTTTATATACGCCCCAATATGTTATAATTCTACCCATATTATTGTTTAGGAGACTGGGATGCTGGTTGCTAAGGTTACTAACTGGAAGTCCGCCGTCCTCACCTCACTACTTATTCTCGTCTTCACCCTGAATTTCGCTGGCTGTTCCCCGGGGAGTAAAGCTACCCCCCTTCCCTCCGCCCCGCCCACTTCCGCACCCGCATCAGCCCCCGCGGTTAAACCTGCCGCCACGCCCCCCTCACTCGGCATTCCCGGCGCGCTAACCCTCGGGAAGGCGGTTTCCGCCGTTACCATGCCCGTCCCCACCTCCGGCGGCAAGATCGCGGTCACCGAAGCGGGCAGCCCGCTGACAGGTCTGGAAATAAATGTGCCGTCAGGCGCTCACGCCGCAGACGTGCAATACAAACTTTCTTATTCGACAATCGAAAGCAATACTTTCGGCTCCACGGTAAACCCGGTATCGCCGCTTATCACCGTTGATAACGGAGAAAAACTATCCGAAGAATTTATTAACGTCAAAGTCCCTGTGAAAATCCCCGCCGGCCACTTCGCCATGGGCTTCATCTACGATGAAAAGACC
>JANYKH010000307.1 GCA_025358235.1 Chloroflexota bacterium | reverse complement strand
CATGATCGCGCCCAGTTCGTCAAGTGCTAACAGCGGCTTGATGAACGCGGTGTTGGGCCGGAAACCGATCGCTTCAAAGACTCCCCCCACCTCCACCCATTTCTCCGCTTTGGATTTTAGATTACGCACTTTTATTTTTTTGACGAAGGTGTCACCCGCGATTTCAGTGACTTCACTTTCCAGAATGTAATCAATCTTCGGCTCGGCGTCCACCCGTTCCTGCACTATTTTTGTGGCGCGCAGTTGGTCCCGCCGGTGAATGACCGTGACCTTGGAGGCGAATTTGGCCAGCGCCAAGGCTTCACCCAGCGCTGCGTTGCCGCCCCCTACCACCGCCACCGGCTGGTCTTTGAAAAACGCGGCATCACAGGTGGCGCAATATGAGACGCCCCGCCCCGAATATTGCTCTTCGCCGGGCACGCCCAGCTTTACCCTTTCCGACCCGCTGGCGATAATAACCGCTCTCGTTCGGTATTCGCCTTCGCCGCCCTTCAGGGTATATTCGTTAACTCCCGGTTGGATGGAAGCTATCTCGTCGATAATAAATCCAAGGTTAAATTTCGTCGCCTGTTCCTGCATCAGACGGGTCAAATCATACCCGTTGATGCCTTCCGGAAAAGCGGGATAATTCTCAACTAATTCAGAATTGACTATCTGCCCCCCCACGATCGCTTTTTCAATAATTGCACTCTTTAATCTTGACCGTGAGGTGTAAATGCCCGCTGCGAGACCGGCCGGCCCCCCCCCAATAATGAGGACGTCATAAACAGAGGCATCTTTTTTTGTTTCTGTCATGCCTGACTCCTCCCTCCCGTAATTTCAAGCTGGGTGTCTACTGCTTCCAGCAGTACCCGCATATCAAATTGCCCGGAAACCCGGACGTGTTTATCGATTATCAGCGCCGGAAGGACCTGGTCTTTCAATTGGGCCTTAACTGCCGGCGGCGCATTGTTAAACTCAAAATATCGGATATCAACGGGCGTTTTAAACCTGGCCAGTAATTGATCCCTGGCCATCAGGATGTTGTCCGGCTGGGACCAATCGGTGCCGCCGCAGCCCGTGCCACAAGCCGGCTCACGCCTGTCATCCACAATCCAGACCGTTAACCTGGTATCCCCGCCCGCCATTTCTTAAAGGACGCTGTCCAGGTTGCGCTTTAATTCTGTCTTGGAACGGGAACCCACCATGGTTGAGACCGGCTGTCCGCCTTTGAAAATGATCAGCGCCGGTATGCTCATGATGCCGTACTTGCTGGCCATCTTCTGGTTCTGGTCGACGTCCACTTTGCCGAAGACTACCTTGCCTTCGTACTCGTTGGCCAGTTCGTCGATAATCGGCGCCACCATGCGGCAGGGCCCGCACCACGGCGCCCAGAAATCAACCAGCACCGGTTTAGTGGACTTTAGAACGCTTAGTTCAAAATTAGCATCATCCAACGCGATTGGCTTGCTCAAGGTTACCCTCCTTGATTTTTTCAACTATATTGCGGTCGCACGTTTCCATTGCCAGACGGACGGAATTCTTGATGGCTTTTGCCTGGCTGCGACCGTGCGCTATGATAATATTACCATTAACGCCCAGCAAACATGCACCGCCGTATTCAGTATAATCTAATTTTTTTACCATTGATCCCAGCCCCAGGTCCTGCAGCAGGTCTTTGCCTCGCAGGTGATAGGCGCTGGAGAACATATGACCAAGCTGGCGCGTGGAGATCAGAAAATCGTCCCGCAATCCTTCAATGGTTTTCAGAACGATGTTGCCGGTGAACCCGTCTGTCACGATGACATCCACTCTGCGCTTGGCAATATCATGCCCTTCGACGTAACCAACGAAATTAAGCCCCGAAGCTTGTTTCAATAACTGGTACGTTTCTTTGGTCAGCGTGTTGCCCTTACTCTCTTCGGTACCATTGCTCAGCAGGCCGACCGAAGGTTCCTTGATTTTTAAAATATATTGGCTGTAAACCGAGCCTGTCTTGGCAAACTGCACCAGGTGCTGCGGTCTGCATTCTACGTTAGCGCCGGCGTCCAGCAGCAGCGCCGGTGTGGCCGGCAAATGGTCCAGGAAAGCGGCGATGGCTGGTCTCTCCAGACCTTCGATAATTCCAAGGAAAATAACAGAAGCGCATAACACGGCGCCCGTGCTGCCCGCGGAGATAAACGCCCCTATCTCCCCGCTCTTCACCATATTTACGCCCACCACCACCGATGAATTCGGTTTCATCTTGACCGCTCTCATCGGGGATTCGGTCGGCTCAATGTGGTCCGGCGCTTCGATAATATGTACTTTGGTTCCGTTTAACGCCTTACCGGCCAGCAGGTGAATTTGTTCCCGTCGCCCGATGAGCGCTACTTCGACATCAAATTCCTGTGAAGCCCTTACGGCGCCTTTTACGGTTTCATACGGGGCATGGTCCCCACCCAGGCAATCTACGCCTATAATCATCCTCTTATTCTACTCCTGGACTCGTTCCCATAAATCGCATTTGCCGCCCCAGCGTGTTACAACGCCCTTTTCTGAGTTCAATTGGGCTACCTCACACTGGTTGGAACATTTGCGGCATTCAAATGAAGTCGTGTTTAATTCTAACCGGCAAGCGGCGAACCCGCTGAACCGGCTTTCGTATCCTGAATGGGCGCTTGCTTCACGGACGAGCAAAGCCGCGCCGATGGCGCCCATCAATTCGTTATGTTTAGCCACGGTGATTTCTGTTTTGATTTCTTCTTTTAATGCCCGCAGCATCCCTGGGTTGAAAGCCACCCCTCCCTGGAAGAAAACAGGCGCGGCAATCTCTTTACCGGCGGCGATGTCGTTTACAAAATTGCGGGCCAGCGCCTGGCACAAACCGTAAACGATGTCTTCACGCTTGTACCCCATCTGCTGCTTGTTTATCATATCTGATTCGGCGAAAACCGTACAACGTCCGGTAATTCTGGCCGGTTTTTGGCTTAAAAGCGCCATTTCCCCGAATTCTTCTATCGTCATGCGGAGGCGCTGCGCCTGGTGTTCGAGGAAACTCCCGGTCCCCGCCGCACAGACCGTATTCAGCCCGAAATCCGCCACCAGGCCATCTTTGATAATTATTATCTTGCTGTCCTGCCCCCCGATTTCGATGACGGTTTTGACTCCGGGGTTCTGGTGCAAAGCGGCGGTAGCATGGCAGGTAATCTCATTCTTGACCACGTCCGCGTTAACAATCACTCCGGCCAGAAAACGCGCGCTGCCCGTTGTTCCCGCTCCTGTAATCTTTGCCCCGGATGGCAGCGATTCCTGAATCCGCCGCAAGCCGCTCTGAATTGCCGCTACCGGATTGCCGTTGGTGGGCAGGTAGACAGATGCCACCAGCTTATCCGTCGTATCCAATACGGCAAGCTTGGTGCTCACGGAACCGGAATCAATGCCCAGAAAAAAGGACAAATCGACTATTTCTCCACCGCGGCTTGCTTGTGCAGCCGGAATTCTTCTTTAATCTTGGCCAGTATTTCCGGATTTGTAAGGAGATCGGAAACGGTCAGCGCCATGGCTTTGGCGGAATCCATCATGGCCTTTAACGCCAATTCCTCACCCGCGGCAATTCTGAAAGCAGGGGAATGGGCCGGTACGCCCGGCGGGACAGCGGAAACCTGGGGGTGGATGCTCGGGAAAAACTGGCTTACATTGCCCATGTCCGTGCTGCCGAAGCCGCGGTCTCTCAGCGCAAAGGGCATTTTTCGCCCCATGGTTTGCATGTTGTCGGCAAACAGGTGTGCCAGCGCCATGTTGTTCAACATCGGGGAATACGCCACATCCGCCCACTCATATTTTAAACGGGCTCCGGTTGCCACTCCCGCCCCCACGAAACAATCCAAAACCTTGCCCTTCAATTCCGTTAAATAATCGTCATCTTGCGCGCGAACGATAAAATTGGCCGCCGTGTGCTCCGGCACGATATTGGCCGCCTCGCCGCCGTCAGTAATAATACCATGTATGCGCGCCGTCTCGCGTATATGCTGCCTGAGGGAGTTGATCGCGTTATAGGAAAGTATCATCGCTTCCAGGGCGTTTATTCCGGCTTCAGGCCGCCCTGCCGCGTGTGCCGCTTTGCCGAAAAACTCGACGTTTAGCCCCTGGCAGGCGAGCGCGTTCACCACCGCGGAATCGATTGAAGACGGGTGTACCATCATAGCGACTTCAATCCCGTCAAAGGCGTTTTGGGCCAGCATCATGGCCTTGCCGCCGTAGATTTCTTCCCCCGGCGTGCCCATCACCACCACGGTGCCGCCTAATTCCTTAACCGCCGTTTTGGCTCCAACTGCGGCGCCTATCGCACTGGTGGCGATGATGTTATGCCCGCAGGCATGGCCCAGCTTGGGCAGAGCGTCATATTCCGCCAGTATGGCGATCACCGGACTGCCTTTGCCGTATTCTGCGCGGAAAGCCGTAGGTAAGCCCCCCACTCCCCGCATCACCCGAAATTCCCGCGTTTTCAGAAAATCGGTCAGCCAGTCGGACGCCTTCTCTTCTTCAAAGCCCATTTCCGGGTTTGAGTGTATGTTTGAGGAGATGCGCGCCAGCTCGGCCCGCTCAGCCTCGATACTCTGTATAATGATCGTTCTTAAATCAGACTTGTCCATATTTACCATTTACCAGTAAACAACTATTATAACGCAATGGCCCTGATAACTTCTAGAAAGTGGCTAAGTGGACTGCAGATTGAAGCTGATTGCAGAGATAAACCGGCGGCGCGTCTTCGCCATAGTGTCGAACGTCCGGCTATGTTTCTTATATGCGGGCAATTCACATTTATCTATTCTTTTTAATTCTTCCGTAACCGGAATGATTGGTTGTTGAGCCAAATATGTTACGTAGTTAGGTTGAAATACGTAATTTATATATTTATTATTGCCGTCTAATATTTGAGCGAGTAAAATGATGGAGGTATTGAGAGTTGATTTCTTCCTCCCAAACGCTCCATTACAATTGGTAATATTTTAAAAGACTTTTGGATTTATAGAGATGAATTCAAACGCTGAAAATCAATCTCGCCTTGATTCCACAGAACCGGGTAATGCTGATTTTCCTGTCATCGGAATCGGCGCTTCCGCCGGCGGACTGGAAGCTCTTAACGAACTTTTCACTGTGATGCCCGTGGACACGGGATCTGCCTTTGTGGTCATACAGCACCTTGCACCATTAAAAGAAAGCGCCATGAGTGAGTTGCTTGCCAGGTACACCACCATGCCCGTCCGTCAAGCGACTGATAACGAGGAAATTAAGCCCAACACTGTGTATTTGATTCCGCCCGGCAAGAATATGTCCATTTTGAATGGCAATCTTCAATTGATGGATATGGTTGGTGTTTCAGGCGTACATCATCCGGTTGATTTATTCTTCAACACTCTTGCCAAAGATCGGCACTCTAAGGCAATTTCGGTCATCCTTTCCGGCACCGGTACAGACGGTACACTTGGCGCCAGATCGATAAAAGAAGAATTCGGTCTCGTTATTGCCCAAAAACCCGAAGAAGCAAAATATGACGGCATGCCAAGAAGTGTTATTGATGCCGGACTTGCAGATTTTATTTTGCCGGTTAGTGAGATTCCTGCACGGTTAATTGAATACATTCATCGGATTCCTGAACTAATTTCCATATCTCAGGTACCGGATGGCATCACTAAATCACTGCCCAAAATAATTACTCTCATCAGGAATAGTACGGGCAATGATTTCTCCTTTTATAAAGAAAGCACACTTCTTCGTCGTATCGGGCGGCGCATGGTTATTCACCAGATAAGTGACCCCGAACAATACGTCCGCTTTCTTCAGGAAAACCCAAAAGAGATCTCGGTGCTTTTCAATGAACTCCTTATCAAC
>JANYKH010000300.1 GCA_025358235.1 Chloroflexota bacterium | reverse complement strand
AGCCAAAGCCACCGATATTAGCTACAACTACGGCGGGAAACCGATTATCTCCAATCTGTCCACGTCCATTATGAAAGGCGATAGAATAGGCATCCTTGGGCCTAACGGCGCAGGTAAGACCACGTTATTAAAGGTTCTATTGGGTGAGCTCAATCCTGCTGCCGGAGTAGTGCGATTGGGTACTAACTTGCAGATCAGCTATTTTGATCAACTCCGCGAGCAGCTGGATGAGACTAAAACGGTAATGGAGAATGTCGCCGGTGGCAAGGACACCGTTACGATAAACGGCAAATCCCGGCACATTCTCGGGTATTTGAGCGATTTTCTTTTTGAACCTGACCAGGCTCGTTCCTTAATCTCAACTCTTTCCGGCGGAGAGCGGAATCGGCTGTTGTTGGCAAAGCTATTTACACGCCCATTTAACGTGCTGGTCCTGGATGAGCCGACAAATGATCTGGACTATGAAACCCTGGAAATATTAGAAGATCTCCTTATGAATTTCTCCGGCACTGTGCTGCTGGTCAGCCATGACAGGGCTTTTATCAATAACGTCGTGACCAGCACACTGGTTTTTGAGGGGAACGGCGTAATTAAGGAATACGTGGGGGGGTATGATGATTGGCTGCGCCAGCGCCAGCCGGAAATTGAGATAGATTCCGCGGTTGAGAGGAAAAATACTCTGAAAATTCAGGTCGTTCGTTCGAAATCCAAGTTCGGCTTTAAAGAAAAGAGGGAGCTTGAATCGACTCCCAAATTGATTGAGAAGCTGGAAACCGAACAAGCAGAATTATTTAGGGCTTTGGGTGGCCCGGAAATCTATAAAAAAGACAGGTTAGAGATTGCTACGAAATCGGCGCGGCTGGATGAAGTCAAAAACGAATTGGTGAAAGCATATGCCCGGTGGGAAGAGTTAGAACAAAATAGAAGCGGGGTGTGATACGAACGTTTACATGGGACATCCGTAATCCCAGTATCACTAGCATTTCGCTCTAAACTTGCATCACAGGCACGTTTTACCATAAGATATATGATTAAGGTTGAGTGTAATGAAGGGTTATATCGAGATTGAAAAAGAGTTGTGCAAGGGCTGCCAACTCTGTATCACATTTTGCCCGAAGAAAGTTATTTCCACCTCTGGTAAAACGAACGCCGCCGGGTATGTTTCCGCTCAATTTGAAAAGAGCGATGCCTGTAACGGCTGCGCTATCTGCGCCATGGTTTGCCCCGAGGTAGCGATCGAGGTTTACCGTGAGTAAGCAACTGATGAACGGCAACAGCGCTATTGCTGAAGCAGCCATCCGTGCCGGCCTTCGCTGCTATTTTGGCTATCCAATTACCCCGCAGAACGAGCTGACGGAGTACATGGCAGCTAACCTTTCCAAAAAGAAGGGTTGTACCTTCATCCAGGCGGAAAGCGAAATCGCGGCCATCAACATGGTCTACGGCGCCAGCGTCGTGGGAGCGCGGGCCATGACTTCTTCATCCAGCCCCGGCATCAGCCTGAAACAGGAAGGTATTTCTTATCTCGCGGCGTGTGAACTGCCCGCGGTTATAGTCAATATGTCCCGCGGCGGTCCCGGTCTGGGCAGTATCGGCGCGGCCCAATCAGATTATTTTCAGGCGACCCGTGGCGGTGGCCACGGTGACTACCGGACAATAGTCCTCGCGCCCTCCTCCGTGCAGGAACTGGCTGATCTTACATATAAAGCTTTTGACCTTACTGATAAATATCTGGTGCCCACTATGATTCTCGGCGATGGCATGCTGGGACAAATGATGGAGCCGGTGGAGTTTAACTACGAGGCGCCGAAAGAACTACCGGTTAGAACGGGGGCACTGCGTGGCTGCGGCGATAAGCCCAGCAGGTTTATACACACTTTTACTTCCGTTCCTGCCACCCTTGAGGAAATTAACTGGAGTCTTTTCCGGCGCTACCAGCAGATCAAGAAAGACGAGACCATGTACGAAGCGTTCATGGTAGATGACGCCGAGTTGATCGTGGTGGCGTTTGGCGTCGCGGCGCGCATCGCCAGAGGAGCGATCAAGACCATGCGGGCGCGCGGGCAAAAAGTAGGGTTGCTGCGCCCAATAACTCTTTGGCCTTTCCCTTCCGATGAAATAAAACGTCTGGCTCAGACCACCAAACA